>CAMPJN010000031.1 GCA_946886875.1 uncultured Pseudomonas sp. | reverse complement strand
CCCATCAGGGTCAGGGTGACCACCATCAGCAGTAACTGGATCAGGATCGCCAGCAACAGCGACGACATATCCAGCCCGAGCAGGCTCGGGATCACCCGGCGCATCGGTCGCAGCAGCGGCTGGGTGGCGCGCACGATGAACTGGCTGAGCGGGTTGTAGAAATCGGCGCGCACCAGTTGCAGGATGAAGCGCAGCAGCACGATCAGCAGGTACATGCTGCCGAGCGTCTGAATGACATAGATGAGGGCTTCGATAAATCCCGACATACAGGCTCCTTATTGACCCAGTTGTTCGGCGAGTTCCGCCGAGCGATTGGCTGCGGCGGTTATGGCTTGATCGACCAGGGCTTCGAAGCCCCCGGCCTGAAAGGTCTTGATCGCGGCTTCGGTGGTGCCGGCCGGTGAAGTGACGCGACGGCGCAGCTCGCTGGCATCGACATCGCTTTCGCTGGCCATGCGCGCGGCACCTAGGGCGGTCTGGGTGCTCAGTTGTGCTGCGATCTCGCGCGGCAGGCCGAGCTTTTCGCCAGCGGCGGTCATCGCCTCGATCAGCAGGAAGAAATACGCCGGGCCGCTACCGGATACTGCGGTCACGGCGTCAATCAGCGATTCCTGTTCCAGCCACAGAGCCAGACCCACGGCACCGAGCAGCTGTTCCGCCTGCTGGCGCTGAGCGTTTGAAACCTGGGCGTTGGCATACAGACCGCTAACGCCCTGGCGCAGTAAGGCTGGGGTATTGGGCATGCAGCGCACGACCGCGGGTGCGGCATTCTGTGGCGTGCCGAGCCAGCGTTCGAGGCTGGCGCAGTCGATGCCGGCAGCAATTGAGACGATCAACTGCTTGTCACTGATATGTGCGGCCAGATCCAGGCACACCTCTTTCATCACCTGGGGTTTGACCGACAGCACTATTACGTCCGCGCCCTCGATCGCTTCGGCATTGCTGGCGAAGGTGGCTATGCCGTATTCGGCGCTGATCTTGGTGCGCTGCTCGTCGCCACGGTCGCTGGCGCGGATGGCTGCGGCGTCTACGCCTTGGGCGCGCAGTCCGCCGATCAGGCTGGCGGCCATATTGCCGGCGCCGATAAAGGCAATGCGGGGAGTGGTCATAAGGGGTTTCCTTTATTACTGATACTGGAGCGGCTATTGAGCGTTGCTGTAGTCGCGAGCGCCGAACAGCGCGGTGCCGATACGCACCCAGGTCGCGCCTTCGGCGATGGCGGCGTCCAGGTCGTGGCTCATGCCCATCGAGAGGGTGTCGAGGTCGAGGTTCAAGCTGGTTTGCAGCTCCTTTAAGTGGGCAAAAGCGGCCCGTTGTGCGACTGGGTCTTCAGTCGGCTCGGGAATGGCCATCAAACCGCGCAGCTTCAGGTTCGGCAGTTGGCTTACCGCTTGTGCCAATGCCGGTAAAGCTTCAGGTGTGCAGCCGGATTTGCTGGCTTCGCCGCTGACATTCACCTGCAGGCAGATATTCAGCGCTGGCAGATGGGCGGGCCGCTGTGCGGACAGGCGTTCGGCAACCTTCAGACGATCCACCGAGTGAACCCAGGCGAAATGTTCGGCGATGGGCTTGGTCTTGTTCGATTGAATGGGGCCGATGAAATGCCAAATCAATGGCAGGTCGCTCAATTCGAGTTGTTTCTCCAGGGCTTCCTGCAGGTAATTCTCGCCGAAGTCACACAGGCCTGCGGCGTGAGCCTGGCGAATCGCCTCGGCGGGTTTGGTTTTGCTCACCGCGAGTAGGCCGATCGCCGCACAATCTCGGCCCGAGGCTTGCGCCGCCTCACGGATACGCGCACCGACCTTTGCAATATTCTCTGCTATCGTGGACATTACTTACGCCAGCCGCCTTAGATATCTGCGGCATTCTAACGTCATTAGGGAGTCCCATGGATATCACTGAGCTGCTTGCCTTCAGCGCCAAGCAAGGCGCGTCGGACCTGCATCTCTCTGCTGGTCTGCCGCCGATGATTCGGGTCGACGGCGATGTGCGCCGGATCAACCTGCCGGCCATGGACCACAAGCAGGTGCATGCCCTGATTTACGACATCATGAACGACAAGCAGCGCAAGGATTTCGAAGAATTCCTTGAGACCGACTTCTCCTTCGAAGTGCCGGGCGTGGCGCGCTTCCGGGTCAACGCCTTCAATCAGAACCGCGGCGCCGGTGCGGTATTCCGGACCATTCCGTCCAAAGTGCTGACCATGGAAGACCTCGGCATGGGTGAGGTGTTCCGCAAGATCACCGACGTGCCGCGTGGTCTGGTACTGGTTACCGGACCAACCGGTTCGGGCAAGTCGACCACCCTGGCGGCCATGCTCGATTACCTCAACAGCACTAAATATCACCATATCCTGACCATCGAAGACCCGATCGAATTCGTTCACGAGTCGAAGAAGTGTCTGGTCAACCAGCGCGAAGTGCACCGCGACACCCACGGCTTCGCCGAAGCCCTGCGTTCGGCACTGCGCGAAGACCCTGACATCATCCTGGTGGGCGAGATGCGCGACCTGGAGACCATCCGTCTGGCGCTGACCGCCGCGGAAACCGGACACTTGGTATTCGGCACCCTGCACACCACCTCTGCGGCTAAGACCATCGACCGGGTGGTCGACGTGTTCCCCGCCGAAGAAAAGTCCATGGTGCGCTCGATGCTTTCCGAGTCGCTGCAGTCGGTAATTTCGCAGACCCTGCTGAAAAAGGTTGGCGGCGGTCGGGTAGCGGCCCATGAAATCATGATCGGCACCCCGGCGATCCGTAACCTGATCCGCGAGGACAAGGTGGCGCAGATGTATTCGGCGATCCAGACCGGTGGTTCGCTGGGTATGCAGACCCTCGATTCGTGTTTGAAGGGCCTGGTTGCCAAAGGCATCGTCACTCGCGAAAACGCCCGGGAAAAATCCAAGAACCCGGAAAACTTCTAATCCGCTGCTGGCTAGCCGCAAGGCTGGCCCGCCGCGCAAGTTGTTGGCGAGACACGCGCCCCAGCAACTGGTCGTTGGTTAAGCGCGTGCTGCTGATGGGCGAAACAACGCATGGAATTCGAAAAACTGCTGCGCCTGATGGTCGAGAAGGGCGGCTCTGACCTGTTCATTACCGCCGGTGTACCGCCGTCGATGAAGGTCAATGGCAAGATCATGCCGGTCACTAAAACGCCCATGTCGCCCGAGCAGACCCGCGAGACGGTGCACTCGGTGATGAACGAGCAACAACGCCGCGACTTCGCGCAAAATCACGAATGCAACTTCGCCATCAGCGCCCGCGGCGTCGGCCGTTTCCGCGTCAGCGCCTTCTATCAGCGCAACCTGGCCGGTATGGTGCTGCGTCGGATCGAGACCAATATCCCGACCCTGGACGAACTCAAACTACCGGAAATCCTCAAGAAACTGGCGCTGACCAAGCGTGGCCTGGTGCTGTTCGTCGGTGCCACCGGTACCGGTAAGTCCACTTCTCTGGCAGCGATGATCGGTTACCGCAACAAGAACAGCAGTGGTCATATCATCTCCATCGAAGACCCGATCGAATATATCCACCAGCACCAGAGTTGCATCGTCACCCAGCGCGAAGTGGGCATCGATACCGAGTCCTTCGAAGTCGCCCTGAAGAACACCCTGCGCCAGGCGCCGGACGTGATCCTGATCGGTGAGGTGCGTACCCGCGAAACCATGGACCATGCCGTGGCCTTCGCCGAAACCGGTCACCTGTGCCTGGCCACCCTGCATGCCAACAACGCCAACCAGGCCCTGGACCGGATCATCAACTTCTTCCCGGCTGACCGGCAGAATCAGGTGTGGATGGACCTGTCGCTTAACCTCAAGGCCATCGTTGCCCAGCAACTGATCCCGACGCCGGACGGCAAGGGTCGCCGTGCGGTGATCGAGGTGTTGATCAATACGCCGCTGGCCGCAGATCTGATCCGTAAAGGCGAGGTGCACGAGCTCAAGGCGCTGATGAAGCGCTCCACCGAACTGGGCATGCAGACCTTCGATCAGGCGCTGTACAACCTCTACAGCCAAGGCGAGATCACCTACGAGGACGCCTTGTTGTATGCCGACTCGGCAAACGACCTGCGTCTGTTGATCAAGCTCGGCTCGGAAACCGACGGCGATCACTTGACCAGTATGTCCCAGGGTCTGTCGCTGGAAGTCAGCGAGGAAGATCCGGGCCGACGGTTTCGCTAAGGTTCAAGGTTTTCCCAGCCCGCGTTAGCGGGCTTTTTTTATCAACCGGCAGAGGTCGCTGATCTGCCGTAATCCGGGCTTTACTAGGAGCAGAATATGCAAATCAGGCAGGACACCCACAGCAAGGTCATCGGCTATCTCTTGTGGATCTTCGGCTTTCTCGGTGCGCACCGTTTCTATTACGGCAAGCCGGTGACCGGCACGATCTGGTTCTTCACCCTGGGGTTGCTGTTTATCGGCTGGATCATCGATCTGTTCCTGATTCCGGCGATGGATCGCGAGGCCGACCTGCGCTTCAACGCGGGCGACACCGACTACAACGTCGCCTGGATACTGCTGACCTTCCTCGGCCTTTTCGGCGTGCACCGCATGTATCAGGGCAAGTGGATTACCGGGATTCTCTACCTGCTCACTGGCGGCTTGTTCCTGATCGGCGTGCTCTACGACTTCTGGACGTTGAACGAGCAGATATCGGTGCGCAACGCCAGCGAGTCATAGGCGCCCCCGACTGGTTACCGGGCGATGGGGCGCGGCACCCATGCTAAGGTGATGGAAGGTCATCCAGCGCATCGGCTGTTTCGGCGTTAGCGCGTGCTCATATCTGGGCGGTGTGCACAGTGACCTTCCTGGGCCAGGTTGTTCGAGGGCTGTATGCGTCTATCCATGGCTGTCCGCGTCTCGCTGTGCTGTCTGTCGCTGTGCTTTGGGCTCGCTGTAGCCCAGGCCAGGGATTTGATCGTCGGCGGGATTCCCGAGGTCCCGGTGCGCTATGTGGACCCAGTCGATGGCGTGATCAAAGGGCTCGACGTCGATGTGCTCGAGCATATTCTCGGTCGCCTCAAGGTGCCCTATCAGATCCGCCTGGAATCGTCCTCTGCTCGCCTGGAGAGCAACTGGCGCCAAGGCAAGCTGTACGACATGGTGTTCACCTATTCCCTCAAGGAAGATCGCCTGCCCCACCTGCTGTATGCCCGCGAGGCGCATATCTATAACAACTGGCATTTCTTCGTGCTCAGGGAAAATCTGCCGCGTTTTCGCTACGACAGCCTCGACGACCTGAAAGGTTGGCGGGTCGGCGCGACCCAAGGCTTTTCCTATACCAAGGAATTCTGGGCGGCGGTCGAGGCGGGTACCTGGCACACCGATCTGGTGACCCAGAACGAATTGCAGATGCGCAAGTTGCTGCACGGGCGCATCGATATCGTGCCGTTGCCGGCGATGGTGACGCTGTATGGCGCGCGTCAGGAGGGTTACGCCGAGCGCATCGCCTATCTGCCCAAACCGCTGAAGAGCGACGCCTACTACAACACCTTCGTCAAAGCCTCCGACTACCCGGGCTTGCCGGCGTTGGCGCAACGCTATGACGAGGAATTGCGGCGGATGAAGGAAGACGGCAGCTTGCGTGCCATCTACCGAAAGAATGGCCTGGAGGAGCACTACCCCTTCTGAGGGAGTATCTCCGGGCCCCGTCGACCCTTAAGCCCGATAGCTGATATGCCCATCGACCAGGGTGTAGCGCACAGCTGCGGGCAGGCAATGGCCGATAAAGGGGCAGTTGGCGCCCTTGGAATACCAGCTTTCGCCAGCCAGAGTCGACGCCTGTGGGTCGAACAGCAGCAGATCGGCGGGTGCGCCTACGGCCAGGCGTCCCGCCGGCAAGCGCAAGGCGTCGGCCGGGCCGCAGGTGAGGCGGGCGAGCAAAGTCGGCAGGTCGAGCAGACCTTCCTGCACCAGGCTCATGGCCAGCGGCAGGAGCAATTGCACGCTGCTGATGCCCGGCTCGGTGGCGCCGAACGGTGCCAGCTTGGCATCGCGTTCGTGAGGCTGGTGATGGCTGGATATGGCTGAGATCACCCCCTCTTTTACCGCCTGGCGCAAGCCCTCACGGTCGTCCTGGGTACGCAGCGGCGGTTGTACGTGGTACAGGCTGGAGAAATCGATCAGCGCCTCGTCGGTGAGGAACAGTTGGTACAGGGCGACATCGGCGGTGACCGGCAAACCCCTTGCCTGGGCATCGGCGATCAGCTGGGCGCCACGGGCGCTGGTCAGCTGACTGAAGTGGGCGCGCACGCCGCTTTGCTCGACCAGCAGCAGGTCGCGGGCCAGGGCCACCGTCTCCGCGCTTTCCGGAATGCCCGACAGGCCGAGGAAGCTGGCGGTCGGGCCTTCATGCGCCAGGCCGCCTTCGGCCAGGTCAAAGTCCTGGGAATGGAAGATCACCGTCAGATCGAAGGTGGCGGCGTATTCCAGGGCGCGGCGCAGGGTGCGGTTATTGCGGAAGGTGTCGAGGCCGTTGCCGAAGGCCACGCAGCCGGCGTCGCGCAGCGCCACCAGCTCGGCGAGTTGTTCGCCCTCCAGGCCCTTGCTCAAAGCCCCGATCGGAAACACCTTGGTATGCCCGGCTTCGCGGGCGCGGTCGAGAATCAGCTCGGCTACCGCCGAGGTGTCCAGCACCGGTTTGGTAAAGGGTGGGCAGCACAGGCTGGTGACGCCACCAGCGGCGGCGGCCAGGGTTTCGCTGGCGATATTGCCCTTGCGGCTGTAGCCGGGTTCGCGCAGGGCGACGGACAGGTCGACCAGCCCGGGCGCGGCGATCAGGCCCTGGGCGTCGAGGGTTTTCTCCGCCATGAAATCGGCAGGCGCCTGGCCGATAGCGATGATCTTCCCGCCTTCGATAGCGATGTCGCTGATGCGGTCGAGGCCACTGCTCGGGTCCATCACCCGGGCGCCGAGGATAAGGGTGCGCATCAGTTCTGCTCCTCGGCATTCTCTTGATTGAATTGGCGTTGGGCGTTCTGCCCGCTCATGGTCATCGACAACACGGCCATGCGGATGGCGATGCCGTAGGTGACTTGATTGAGAATTACCGACTGTGGGCCGTCGGCCACGGCCGACTCGATCTCCACGCCGCGGTTGATCGGTCCCGGGTGCATGACCAGGGCGTCTGGCTTGGCCAGCGCCAGGCGTTGCTCGGTCAAGCCGAACAGGCGATAGAACTCGCCTTCGCTGGGCAGCAGACCGCCCTGCATGCGCTCGCGTTGCAGGCGCAACATGATCACCACGTCGACGTCTTTCAGGCCCGTCGCCAGGTCGTTGTACACGGTCACTCCGTACTGCTCGATACCCACCGGCAACAGTGTTTTCGGCGCAATCACGCGGATATCCGGGCAGCCCAGGGTTTTGAGTGCGAGCATGTTCGAGCGGGCTACCCGCGAATGCAGAATATCGCCGACGATAGCCACCGATAGATTCTCGAAGCCGCCTTTATGCCGCCTGATCGTCAGCATATCGAGCATGCCCTGGGTCGGGTGGGCATGGCGGCCGTCGCCGCCGTTGATGATCGCCAGGTTTGGGCACACGTGCTCGGCGATAAAGTGCGCGGCACCCGAGTCCGCATGACGCACCACGAAGATATCGGCGGCCATGGCTTCGAGGTTGCGCAGGGTGTCGAACAGGGTCTCGCCTTTACTGGTCGAGCTGGTGGAGACGTTGAGGCTGATGACGTCGGCGGACAGGCGTTGGGCGGCCAGCTCGAAGGTGGTGCGGGTGCGCGTGGAGTTCTCGAAGAACACATTGCACACGGTCTTGCCGCGCAGCAGCGGGACCTTTTTCACCGCACGTGCGCCGACCTCAAGGAAGGAATCGGCGGTGTCGAGGATTTCCGTCAGCAGCTCGCGAGGCAGGCCGTCGAGGGTGAGGAAATGGCGCAGTTGGCCTTGGTCATTGAGCTGCAGCGGGCGCTTGCCGTCCGTAGGGGTCATCGCGATCATTCTCAGTTGGCCAGCGTCTGGAGTTCGAGGGTCAGCGGCGTGGGGCCGGACAATTTTACCCGCTGATCGCTGGCCAGCGACAGGGTCGCGCCGACCACGTCGGGGCGAATCGGCAGTTCGCGAGCATTCAGGTCGAGCAGGCTGACCAGGGTCACGCTGGCTGGCCGGCCGTAGTCGAACAGCTCGTTAAGCGCGGCGCGAACGGTACGCCCGCTCATCAATACGTCGTCGATCAACACCAGGTGCTGGCCTTCGACTTCGAATGGCAGCTCGGACGGTTGTACCTGCGGGTGCAGGCCGTTCTGGGTGAAATCGTCGCGGTAGAAGGAGACGTCGAGGATACCCAGCGGACTTTGGCTGCCCAGCGCTTCGAGCAGGGCCTGGGCGACCCACACGCCGCCGGTGCGGATGCCGATAAAGCGCGGCTCGCCGATTTGCCGTTGATTGAGGTGGCTGATCAGCGCCGCGGCCATTTGCGGCAATAGTTCGGCGGGATTGGGTAGGGTCATCGGAAGCTCCTTAGTAGGCAGGCGGGCATTCACCTCGCCTGCGCTCGCGCATCGTTCAAGTCGGGCAGTGCTCGCCGAGCCAACCTTCCAGCAGCAGTGCGGCGGCCAAGGCATCGACCGGGCGTTCGCGGTAGCCGCTGTTCTGGCCCTGTTGCAGGCGCTGGCCCTTGGCTTCGTATGTGGTCAGGCGTTCATCGTGGGTGTGTACCGGCAGGTTGAAGCGGCCGTTGAGGCGCCGGGCGAATTTCTCCGCGCGTTCGCTCATCTCGCTTGGCGTGCCGTCCATATTCAGCGGCAGGCCGACGACTATGGCGTCCGGTTGCCATTCACGGATCAGCGCCTCGACCTTCTGCCAGTCGGGTACGCCATTCTGCGCCTTGAGGATGCACAGTTCGCGGGCCTGGCCGGTTATCACCTGGCCGACGGCGACGCCGATCTGCTTGCTGCCGTAATCGAAACCCAGCAGTAGCCTGGGTGCTTTGGCCTCGGCCATCAGGCGTGCCCGGCTTGCGAGGTGAGCAGGCTGAGGTTGACGCCCAGGCGCGCAGCGGCTGCATCGAGGCGTTGGTCGAACGGCAGGTCGAAGAGAATGTGTTGATCCGCCGGGCAGGTCAGCCAGGCGTTGCCTGCCAGTTCGGCCTCCAGCTGCCCTGCTTCCCAGCCGGCGTAGCCGAGGGTGATCAGGTATTTCTCCGGCCCCGTGCCGTCGGCAATGGCGAACAGCACATCCTGGGAGGTCGATAGGCCCAGCTCGCCCAGTTCAAGAGTGGCGAGAAACTGCGGGCCGGCGGGGTGCAGGACGAAGCCGCGATCGGTCTGCACCGGGCCGCCGGAAAATATCTGCAGGTTCTGGCAGGCCGCCGGAGGGCGTTCGTCGGGGCGCAATTGTTCGAGCACGTCGGCCAGGTTGAGGCCGTTGGGGCGGTTGATCACCAGGCCCATGGCGCCTTGGGCGTTGTGTTCGATCAGGTAGGTTACGGTCTGCGCAAAATGCGGATCGGCCATGTGCGGCATGGCAATCAGGAAGTGTTGCGAGAGGTAGCTGGTGCTGGCGTCTTTCATGGCGGTAGTTTCAGGCTTCGAGGCTATGGCTTCAAGCGCCAAACTTTACGCGGCGAGAAAAAATGGCCGGGAGCCATTTTTAACGTCGCGCAGCGACGACCCGAAGGGTGGCCGCCAGGGAATGGCAGGCCCTAAAAAACTGGCGTGCCGCATCAGTTGCTGGAAAGGCGGTCGCCGCGTTCGAAACGCCAGGTGCGGATGATCTCCAGGCGGTCGATATCGGCCAAGTCGCCGGTAAAAGGCGCAAAAGGTGCGGCGAGGCGAACGATGCGCATGGCTGCCTGATCGAGCAGGCGCTGGCCCGACGACTCCAGCACCTGCACCTCGTAGAGAGTGCCGTCGCGATTGATCGATACCAGCAGGCGCAGGGCGCCGTAAATCTGCTGGCGACGGGCTTCGTCCGGGTAATTGAGGTTACCGATACGCTCGATCTTCTTGCGCCATTCGTCCTTGTACCAGGCGCCCTTGTCGCGCATGGTCGAGGCTGCGTTGAGGCGGTGGATCTTCGGGCGTTTGGCGTATTGCTGGATGTCCTGGGCCAGTTCGGCTTCCAGGCTGGCGATTTCCGAAGACAGTTGCGCGCTGTCGAATACCGGCGCGGGAGGCGTTGGCGGTGTGGGCTTGGCTTCTTCGCGCTTGACCGGGGTTTTCTGTTGCTGTGGCGCGCGGGTGGCGACCGCGGCTTTCGGCGCTTCCTGGCGCACCGCGGGCGCTTGCGGCGTCGCGGGCGGGGTCACGCGCTTGACGTCGGTGTCCTGGAAGGGGGCCTGCTCGGTGGTGGTGGGCGCCGCCTTGTGTTCGAGGGTGCCGCTGCCTTGCTGATTGTCCTGGGCGAGAAAATCGGCCTCTTTGGGCTTTTCTTCGCTTTTGAACGTCGACAGGGTTATTTCCAGGGTTTTGCTGATCTGGTTGGGATCGGCCAGGCTGAAACCGATGCCGAGAATCACCGCAGCATGCAGTACGGCGGCAAGGAACAGGGTAAAGCCAAGCCGATCCGCCGGGCGAATTTCGGTGGATGGAGGCGTGGCTGGCGGGGTCGTGGCTGCGTTCATCGCGGTTCGGGTCGGCTCAGGTTGCCGCGCAGTCTGACGGCTTGGAGTGGCAGGCTGCAAGCGACAAGCGCCAAGCTGCAACCTGCGTCAAGCTTTCTGCTTCTATAGCGGCAGCTTATGGCCTGGAACTTCTTTCCTGCAGCTTGTCGGCGATACAGTCCATCAGGCGTTCGCCGATCCGCGTGCCGTAGGCGGCATCGATCTCGCGGATGCAGGTCGGGCTGGTGACGTTGATCTCGGTCATATGCTCGCCGATGACATCGAGGCCCACGAACAGCAGGCCGCGCTCGCGCAGTGCGGGGCCCACGGCGGCGGCGATTTCGCGGTCGCGCTCGGTCAGCGGGCGCGCTTCGCCACGGCCGCCGGCGGCCAGGTTGCCGCGGGTCTCGCCGGCTGCAGGGATGCGTGCCAGGCAATAGGGTACGGGTTCGCCGTCGATCATCAGAATGCGTTTATCGCCGTCGACGATGGCAGGAAGATAACCTTGAGCCATAATCTGTTGGGTGCCGTGGGCGGTGAGGGTTTCGAGGATCACCGAAAGGTTGTGATCGCCCTCGCGATGGCGAAATATCGAAGAACCGCCCATGCCATCGAGGGGTTTGAGAATGATGTCACGCTGTTCTTTGGCAAACTCGCGCAGAATGTCTGGTCTGCGGCTGACCAGGGTCGCGGGGGTATATTGCGGGAACTGGGTGGCGAAGAGTTTTTCGTTGCAATCGCGTAGGCTTTGCGGGCGATTGACCACCAGCACACCGTCCTGCTCGGCTTGTTCCAGCAGGTAGGTGGAGTAGACAAATTCATTATCGAAGGGTGGATCCTTGCGCATCAGGATCACATCCAGTTCGGCCAGCGCCACATCTTGTTCGTCGCCAAGCTCGTACCAGCGCAGCGGGTCGTTGAATACCTGAAGTGGATTGAGGCGGGCGCGGGCTTGACCCTTGGCCTGGTAAAGGTCTTTCTGCTCCATATAGAACAGCGACCAGCCTCTCGCTTGAGCTGCGAGTAACATGGCCAGCGAGCTGTCTTTTTTGAAGGAGATCCGGGCGATGGGATCCATGACGATGCCGAGGCGGACGCTCATTGGCGCTTCTCCGTAAGGGTGGCGGCTAAAGAACCAATTCTAACCCGTGCCGCCTGGGTGGTGCTGGCGAAATGGACGGTCAAGGAAAACCCCGGTGTTCCGGGGCTTATAGATTGCATCTGGAGAGTATGCTAAAAAGGCCGAACGATCGGGTTGCAGCCCGTCGCTGGCAGGGCCTCAGGCGCACTGATAAAGACGCAGAAAAATAACGACTCACCGAGGCGATGGTAGGGCAAACATGGAACAACATTCCGAGGGTTTGAGGGTAATGGTGATCGACGATTCGAAAACGATTCGGCGCACCGCAGAAACCCTGCTGAAGAAGGTGGGCTGCGAGGTAATTACCGCAGTAGATGGCTTCGATGCTTTGGCAAAGATCGCCGACACCCATCCCAATATCATTTTTGTCGACATCATGATGCCGAGGCTGGATGGCTATCAGACCTGTGCCCTGATCAAGAACAACAGTGCTTTCAAATCCACTCCGGTGATCATGCTGTCCTCCAAGGACGGTTTGTTCGATAAAGCCAAAGGCCGCATCGTAGGCTCCGACCAGTACCTGACCAAGCCCTTCAGCAAAGAAGAGCTGCTCGGTGCTATAAAAGCTCATGTGCCTAACTTTACCCCGGTGGACCAAGCATCCTGACGTCTTGCTGGATAGCCCAAGGCGCCGCCTTTTCGTGGCGTTTCTGAAGCTTTCTCTATGTATTGGAAAACACCATGGCTCGAATTCTGATTGTTGATGACTCTCCAACCGAAATGTACAAACTGACCGCCATGCTGGAAAAGCACGGGCATCAGGTACTTAAAGCGGAAAACGGCGCGGACGGCGTCGCCCTGGCACGCCAGGAAAAACCCGACGCAGTGCTGATGGACATTGTCATGCCGGGCCTCAACGGCTTCCAGGCGACCCGTCAGCTGACCAAGGATGCCGACACCAGCCATATCCCGGTGATCATTGTCACCACCAAAGATCAAGAAACCGATAAGGTCTGGGGCAAGCGCCAAGGCGCGAAAGACTACCTGACCAAACCGGTTGACGAAGCCACGCTGCTGAAAACCCTGAATGCGGTATTGGCCGGTTAATCTCGAGCCAATACGCAACTAACTATAAGAAAAGGCCGCGGTTGGCATGTCGGACGCCCTTACACCCTTTCAAACGCTCCTTGAAATCGACCAGCGTTGTCGGTTGCTTGCGGCTGGCCTGCCTTCACAGAAGGCGGTGGTGCAAACCTGGAGTGGTATCGGCTTTCGCATGGGGGATCGGTTTTTCGTTGCGCCGATGGGCGAGGTCGGCGAAGTGCTGCACGAACCCCGGCACACACTGTTGCCCGGCGTAAAAAACTGGGTCAAGGGTGTGGCGAACGTGCGCGGTCGTCTGCTGCCGGTCATGGATTTGTGTGGTTTCTTCGGCAATGAGTTATCGCCGCTGCGCAAGAAGCGCCGTGTTCTGGTGGTCGATCACCAGGAGGTATTCGCCGGCCTGACGGTCGACGAAGTATTCGGCATGCAGCATTTCCCGGTGGATACCTTCTCCGAGCAACTGCCGCCACTCGAAGCCTCGATTCAACCTTTCATCCACGGCGTATTTCAGCGAGAGCAGCCCTGGCTGGTGTTCAGCCCACATGCGTTGGCCAAACACCAGGGGTTTCTCGATGTCGCGGTTTAATAACTTTTCGGTTGGGTCGGCATTGCCGGCCTTTTGTCGTTACATGGAAACCGTAGTGCGATCGGTCCAGGCGGGGGCCAGATAATGAAAAAACTAAATGCAAGCAAACTATTGGCAGGTGCGCGCAGCAGCACGTTGATCGCGGGGCTGTTTATCGTCCTGATCGTATCCATCGTGTTGTTGTTCGCTAACTTCGCCTACCTCAACACCCAATCGAACTACGACACCGAATACATCAGTCACTCCGGTGAGCTGCGTGTTCTGTCCCAGCGTATCGCCAAGAACGCCACCGAAGCGGCGGCCGGTAAGGCCGAAGCCTTCGGTTTGCTGCGCGACGCGCGCAACGACTTCCAGACCCGTTGGGGTTACCTGACCGAAGGTAACGAGGAAAGCGGGGTACCGTCCGCGCCGGAATCCGTGCAGGCCGAGATGGCCGCCGTGCAACAGGACTGGGACAACCTGCGGGGCAATACCGACGCCATTCTGGCCAGCGAACAGACCATTCTGTCGCTGCACCAGGTAGCTGCGACCCTGGCGGAAACCATTCCTCAGCTGCAGGTCGAGTACGAGGAAGTGGTCGACATCCTGCTGGAGAGCGGCGCACCCGCGGCTCAGGTTTCGGTGGCACAGCGTCAATCGCTGCTGGCCGAACGTATTCTCGGCTCGGTCAACAAGGTTCTCGCCGGTGACGACGACTCGGTGCAAGCGGCGGACATGTTCGGTCGTGACGCCAGCCTGTTCGGTCGCGTACTCAGTGCGATGCTGGAAGGCAACGCCGCGATGGAAATTTCCCAGGTAACCGACGCCGAAGCCCTCGAGCGCCTGGCGGAAATTTCCGAACTGTTCGAATTCGTTTCCGGCTCGGTGGACGAGATCCTCGAAACCTCGCCCGAACTGTTCCAGGTACGGGAATCGGCGAACGGGATTTTCACCGTATCGCAAACCCTGTTGGATAAAGCCTCGGAACTGGCCGCCGGCTTCGAAGACCTGGCCGACGGCCGGGCGATCAACACCCTGGCCGGTTACGTGCTGGGCGTGCTGGCATTGGGCTCGATCATCCTGATCGGTATCGTGATGGTGCGTGAGACCAACCGCCGTTTGGCCGAAACCGCCGAGAAGAACGAGCGTAACCAGGCCGCGATTCTGCGTCTGCTCGATGAGATCGCCGACCTCGCCGACGGTGACTTGACGGTAGCAGCGACCGTGACCGAAGACTTCACCGGCGCCATCGCCGACTCCATCAACTACTCCATCGACCAACTGCGCGACCTGGTAGCCACGATTAACCTGACCGCCGTTCAGGTAGCCGGTGCGGCCCAGGAAACCCAGGCCACGGCGATGCACCTGGCCGAAGCTTCCGAGCACCAGGCCCAGGAAATCGCCGGTGCGTCCGCGGCGATCAACGAAATGGCGGTGTCGATCGACCAGGTATCGGCGAACGCCTCGGAGTCGTCCGCGGTAGCGGAACGTTCGGTAGCCATCGCCAACAAGGGTAACGAAGTCGTACACAACACCATCACCGGCATGGATAACATCCGTGAGCAGATCCAGGACACCTCGAAGCGGATCAAACGCCTCGGTGAGTCGTCCCAGGAGATCGGTGACATCGTTAGCCTGATTAACGACATTGCTGACCAGACCAACATCCTCGCACTGAACGCCGCGATCCAGGCGTCCATGGCCGGTGATGCGGGCCGAGGCTTCGCCGTGGTAGCGGACGAAGTACAACGCCTCGCGGAACGTTCTTCTGCTGCAACCAAGCAGATCGAAGCGCTGGTTAAAACGATTCAGACCGACACCAACGAAGCCGTTATCTCGATGGAACAGACGACTTCCGAGGTGGTGCGCGGTGCCCGCCTGGCGCAGGACGCCGGGGTGGCCCTGGAAGAGATCGAGAAGGTATCCAAGACCCTCGCGGCCTTGATCCAGAACATCTCCAACGCGGCGCGCCAGCAGGCTTCTTCGGCTGGCCATATCTCCAACACCATGAACGTGATTCAGGAAATCACCTCGCAGACCTCGTCCGGTACCACGGCGACCGCCAAGAGCATTGGTAATCTGGCCAAGATGGCCAGTGAGATGCGTAAGTCGGTTTCCGACTTTACCTTGCCGGATGCTGGGGACCACGCCTGAGAGGCAACGCGGTGACCTTTATTGGTCGCCGTTCATAACCCATGGCCACGAGCGAGAGGGGCGACATGCAGCCAGGCGTCTGGGCTCTGCAACCGGTGGTGGATATGTCCGCCGCGGAGTTCCGCAAGTGGCAGACGTTACTTGAAGAACGCACCGGTGTGGTGGTCAACGAACAACGGCGGACGTTTTTGCAGACCAACCTGACCGCGCGGATGCGCGAGTTGGGCGTGACGGATTACACCAGTTACTACCAGCAGGTGACCGTTGGGCCGCGCGGAGCCGTGGAGTGGTCCACGTTGTTGGATCGACTGACCGTTCAGGAAACCCGTTTTTTTCGTCATCGCCCCTCGTTTGAGGTGCTCGAACATTACCTGCGCGAACGCTTGGCGCAGGGTTTGCTGCAACCCTGGGAGATGTGGAGCGTGGGTTGCTCCAGTGGTGAGGAGCCCTACTCGCTGGCGATTACTGCCGCCGAGGTATTGCGCGACAGCGAACGCCCCGAGCATTTCGGCGTGACAGGTACGGATATCAGCCTGAATGCCCTGAGTAAGGCGCGCGACGGTCAATACTCGGCGCGCAGGCTGGATCAGATGGATGAAGACCTGAGTCGGCGTTATTTCCTGACTCAGCCGGATGGACGCTTGAAAATCATACCGAGCCTGGCGGCGCGCGTTTGCTGCGCCAGACTCAACGTACTGGAGTTGGCCAAGGCGCCGATGTCCGGGATGGATGTTATTTTTTGTCAGAACTTGCTGATTTATTTTCGTCGCTGGCGTCGCCGCGAGATCCTCAATCGCCTGGCCGAGCGCCTGGCACCGGGTGGTCTGCTGGTGGTGGGAGTGGGCGAGGTGGTCGGTTGGCAACATCCGGAGCTGATTCCGGTGGCCGATGAGCGAGTGCTGGCGTTTACCCGCAAGGGATAGGTTTATGAGTGGAGTGGCTATGGGTGATCGGCACGACTATGTCGCCCTGGAGTGGGTTAAAGGCGAAATCGCGGAAACCCTGAAGCAGGCGCGTCAGGCGCTGGAGGCGTTCGTCGAGAACCCCCAGGACTCGACACGCATGCGTTTCTGCCTGACCTACGTGCACCAGGTGCAGGGCACCCTGCAGATGGTCGAGTTCTTTGGCGCGGCATTGCTCGCCGAAGAGATGGAACATCTGGTTCAGGCGCTGATCGATGGCCGCGT
The DNA here is from genome assembly GCA_946886875.1 of uncultured Pseudomonas sp. The sequence goes on along the minus strand of CAMPJN010000031.1, from coordinate 792 downwards.
GGCCAACCAGGGCGAAGCCCTGGAAGTGCTGATGCAGGCCATTCTGCAGCTGCCGGTTTATCTCGATCGGATCCAGACCGCCCGGCGCGATTTGCCGATGGTGGTGCTGCCGCTGCTCAACGACCTGCGCGCCGCACGCGGCGAAAAACTCCTCTCGGAAACCAGCCTGTTCGCCCCGGATATGTCCGCGCGCGTGCCGGCACTGTCCAGCGAGTCTATCGCGGCGCTGCGCACCAACGAATTGCCGCAACTGCTACGCAAGTTGCGGCAGATGCTGCAAGTGGCGCTGGTCGGTGTGATCCGCAGCCAGGACCTGCCGACCAACCTGGGTTATATGGCGCGGGTTTTCGCTCGGCTGGAAACCCTGTGCAAGGACGCCCCGCTGGCCGCCTTGTGGCAGATCGCATCGGGCATGGTCGAAGGCCTGGCCAATGGCAGCGTGGCCAACGGCGCGAGCGTGCGTACCTTGCTGCGCCAGGTCGACAAGGAACTCAAACGCCTGGTCGAGCAGGGCGCCGATGGTATCAACCAGCCCGCTCCCGATGAGCTGAACAAGAACCTGTTGTTCTATGTGGCCAAGGCCTCGGCCCAGTCGCCACGCCTCCAGTCGTTGAAGCAGCAGTACCGTCTCGATGAGGCCCTGCCCGACAGCGATGTGATCGACGAAGAGCGCGCGCGTCTGGCCGGTCCTGACCGCGACGCTATGCGTTCGGTGGTTGGCGCACTGTGCGAAGAGTTGGTACGGGTCAAGGACAGCCTGGATCTGTTCGTGCGCAGCGACCGCAAACAGCT
>CAMPJN010000030.1 GCA_946886875.1 uncultured Pseudomonas sp. | reverse complement strand
TTACTTCGAACTGACGGTGCTGCCGGAAAGCCAGCCCCTGGTCGCCAACGTGCATTTGAATGCCACCGAGCACAACGAACGTATCGTGTTCCTGCACCACGTGTTGCCCGGCCCGGCCAGCCAGAGCTACGGCTTGGCCGTGGCGCAATTGGCCGGCGTACCCAGCGAGGTGATTCTGCGTGCACGTGAGCATCTGGCCCGCCTGGAAACCACCAGCCTACCGCACGAGCTGCCTACAGCAGCCCCCGGGCAAGCGGCCATACCGCTACAAAGCGATATGTTCGCCAGCCTGCCGCACCCGCTGCTGGAGGAATTACAGAAGATCAATCCGGATGATCTGACTCCGCGCAATGCACTAGAACTGTTATATAGATGGAAGGCGCGAGTCTAACGCCCGCTTGCGCAAGCTGTTAGAATCGCGCGCGCTTTGTGATGCTGCAGCCTATCAGCCTGGTGCTGCAGCCAATACGTTCAAAGCAAAGGAGCTGCGTTCAGGGCAGCTCCCCCGCCGTAGCCTGAGGAGATAACTAGAAATGACCTTCGTCGTCACCGACAACTGCATCAAGTGCAAATACACCGACTGTGTGGAAGTCTGTCCGGTGGACTGCTTCTACGAAGGCCCGAACTTCCTGGTGATCCACCCGGACGAGTGCATCGATTGTGCACTCTGCGAACCGGAGTGCCCGGCCCAGGCGATCTTCTCCGAAGACGAAGTGCCCGAGGACATGCAGGAATTCATCGAGCTGAACGCCGACCTGGCCGAAGTCTGGCCGAACATCACCGAGAAAAAAGAAGCCTTACCTGACGCCGAAGAATGGGATGGTGTGAAAGACAAGCTGGAACATCTGGAACGCTAAACGCTTGCGCTTGGCTGCCCGCTAAAACCCGCCTTGCGCGGGTTTTTTATTTTGGGGAGCTTCACTTTTTTGCAGGCAAAAAAAAGGGGCGGTATTACCCGCCCACTCTTTTGTCCCTATTCCCTGTATTTCCTATTCATCATCCTGATGAATCGCTTCCTTCGATCTCCTGGCTGTCATCCTTAACAACCTGTGCTTGTCCCTGAGCACGTGGTTGATATTAGCGTTTCCCCCGCGGCCGACAAGTCGCAAAAAAGCGCCTCATAGGCGCTACAGACATCCCATACAAATAAATAAACACTTGTTTATCAGTCAGTTATTAACATCGTATGAAATTCAGTGGCAGGATACCGGCGCGTCTTTCCCGCAATGGCTTACAGACGTTGTAAGCAATGGCTTACAACGCAGACAGAAAAAACCCGGCCGTAGCCGGGTTCTCGATTCGCTGCCAGCTCACTGGAACAAGGAATCGCTCGAGAGGCCATTCTTTTCCAGGATTTCCCGTAGCCGCTTGAGTGCTTCGACCTGGATCTGCCGCACCCGTTCACGGGTCAGACCGATCTCCTGGCCAACCTCTTCCAGGGTACAGCTTTCGTGGCCGCGCAGACCGAAACGACGCACTACCACTTCGCGCTGCTTGTCGGTCAGCTCGGACAGCCACTGATCGATGCTTTGCGAAAGATCGTCGTCCTGCAGCAACTCGCAAGGGTCGGTTGGACGGTCGTCGGTCAGGGTGTCGAGCAGGGTCTTGTCCGAATCGTGGCCGAGGGAAACATCCACAGAGGACATCCGCTCGTTCAGGCCGAGCATGCGCTTGACCTCGCCCACCGGCTTCTCCAGCAGGTTGGCGATCTCTTCGGCGGAGGGCTCATGATCGAGCTTCTGGGTCAGCTCGCGCGCGGCGCGCAGATAGACGTTGAGTTCTTTGACCACATGGATCGGCAAGCGAATGGTGCGGGTCTGATTCATGATCGCCCGTTCGATCGTTTGACGAATCCACCAGGTGGCATAGGTCGAGAAGCGGAAGCCACGCTCAGGATCGAATTTTTCCACGGCGCGAATCAGGCCGAGATTGCCTTCCTCGATCAGGTCGAGCAGCGACAACCCACGATTGACATAGCGGCGGGCAATCTTCACCACCAAGCGCAGGTTGCTCTCGATCATGCGTTTACGCCCAGCCGGATCGCCCTTCTGCGCCAGGCGCGCGAAGTGCACTTCTTCTTCAGGAGTAAGCAGGGGGGAGAAACCGATTTCGTTGAGGTATAGCTGAGTGGCGTCTAGCGCTCGGGTGTAGTCGATGTACTTATGTTGCTTAGCGCTGCTGGCGGCCGGTTTTGCCTTAGCTTTTGCTTTGGGTTTCGCCTTGCCACGCGGCGCTGGTGCATCTGCGTCTTCATCGGGCTGATCTTCCAGGGCAATGCCGGTCTCCATCAGGAGAACTTCATCATCCAGGTCAAAATCCGGCGCTTGTTTATTATTATTGAGAGCCATTTTTCTTATCCCCTGCTGAGTTCTACTACAGCAGGCTCTTGCGTTGCCAATCTCCCTGGCAAGCACCGAGCCCGTCTATCCCACGTGATGGACGGACGGCAAAGAGTCAGCGACGCGGCAGGTATTGCAACGGATCTACAGGTTTACCCTGGCGGCGAATTTCAAAATGAAGCTTCACCCGGTCGGCTCCTGTGGAACCCATCTCGGCAATCGTTTGCCCCGCCTTGACCCGTTGCCCCTCCTGTACCAACAGCCTGCGGTTATGTCCGTAGGCACTTACGTAGGTATCGTTGTGCTTGATGATTACCAACTCGCCGTAGCCCCGCAAACCACTCCCGGCGTATACCACTGAACCATCAGACGCAGCCGAAACAGGCTGTCCCAATTCCCCAGCGATATCAATTCCTTTATTCAAACTACCGTTTGATGAAAACCGCCCAATTAGAGCCCCCTGCGAAGGCCATACCCAACCGGCGGCACTGCGCTGTGCCGTCACTACCGGCTTAGGCGTTGTCGGGGTTACCACGGGCGTGTTGCTTGGCGGCGGGGCTGGGGAGACAAGCGGCGGACGAGCGCTCGGCTGCGGCACGCTGCGCACCGCCGGGCTGGTTGCCACTACGCTGCGAGCCGGTTGCCCAGCATCGAAACGAATCACCTGGCCGACACGGATCAGATAGGGCGCAACTATGCCGTTACGCGCAGCCAGGGTCTTCCAATCCCAACCGAAGCGGAAGGCGATGGAATACAGGGTGTCGCCGCGCCGAACCCGATACTGCCCACTGGTCACCGGCTGACGCTGCACAGTGGTAGCGCCACGGTTGTTGCGGTCGACCACCTGCACCCCGCCGGGTGGCGGGCTTGCGCAGCCGCTCAATAGAGCGCCGAGCAGCAAGCCAGCCAACAGGCGTCGAGCGCCGTTGCAGTGAATTCGCGGTTGAATGGCTGAGCAACCCACCGGTTTCTCCCTACTGGCGTATGTTGTGGTTAACGGGTATGGCGCAAGCCATGAAAGCGGTGCGGCTTTCAGATGGATGCCGTGCATTGTGCCGGATTTATTCGTCGCAACCAGCGATTTGCTGACGGCGGCTGGCCAAACGCTCCAAACCCAGCACCAGCGCTACCCCGCCAATCGCCAGAAAAATCGCCACCAGCAACTGCGGATCCTGCCCACTGACCTCGGCGAAGCGCCCCGGCAACAGGTTGGTCTGCAACAGCGGAACCTGCTCGCCATGACTATCAAGACGCCAAGTGAGAGTTTCCTTCCAGGGCCACAGCTTGTTCAGCGAACCCAGCATCAGGCCGGTCAAAAGCGCCAGCCCCAGGTCACGCCAACGCGTCAACAGCCAACGCAATATGCCGGCGAAACTGACGATACCGACCAGGCAGCCGCTGGCGAACACCGCTAGCACAGCGATATCCAAACCTTTCACCGCACCCAGAATAAAGGGATACAGCCCCAGCAACAGGAGGATGAAACTGCCGGAAATACCCGGCAGGATCATCGCGCAGATGGCGATGGCGCCGGCAGCGAAGATGCTCAGCGAGCCGGTGCCCCACTGCACCGGGGAGGCCACCGTGATCCAGTAGGCGAAGCCGGCACCGATGGCGAAGCTCAGTAGCCGGGTCCAATTCCAGCGTTGGATATCGCGCGCCACCAGATGCGAAGACACCAGGATCAAGCCGAAGAAAAATGACCACAGCGGAATCGGATGCTCACCCAACAGATAGGTGATCAAGCGCGCCAGGCTGAGCACGCTGGTGAGAATGCCGGCCAGCAGGATCAGCAGAAAGGTTGCGTTGGCGGCCTGCCAGGCGGCGACGATGCGGCCACGCAGCAACATCAGCGCTGCGGCGGGCACGCTGGCGATGGAACGTAACAACTCATCGTAGATACCACTGATAAATGCCACTGTGCCGCCCGATACACCTGGCACCACATCGGCCGCCCCCATGGCGACGCCCTTGATAAAGAGCAGAACGTTCTTGTTCATGGATTCCTCAATTCACGACAGATCAGGCCAGAGGCCCATTGAGCAGCGGGACGAAACGCACGGCGTCGAGCACGTGCCGCGAGAAGCCCTGCTCCTCGCGAACAATCAGCAACAGTTCCTGTTCGGCGCCGGCCCCTACCGGGATCACCAGACGCCCATTCGGCGCCAGTTGATCGAGCAGAGCCTGCGGCACCTCAGCAGCGGCCGCGGTAACTATGATGCCGTTGTAGGGTGCCAGCGCCTGCCAGCCTTCCCAGCCATCGCCCCAGCGAAACACGACATTACGCAGATTCAGCTCGGTCATGCGTTCTTTGGCGCGATCCTGCAGAACCTGAATGCGCTCGACGCTGAAAACCCGCTCGACGACCTGGGCCAGAATCGCGGTCTGATAACCCGACCCCGTGCCGATTTCCAATACCTTGTCCAAAGGCCCCGCGGCCAGCAGCAACTCGCTCATCCGCGCAACCATATAGGGCTGCGAGATGGTCTGGTTGTGGCCGATGGGCAGCGCGGTATCTTCGTAGGCGCGATGGGCCAGGGCTTCGTCGACGAACAAGTGACGCGGGGTACGACGGATCGCTTCCAGCACCCGGGCGTTGGACAAACCCTCGTCATACAGACGTTGAATCAATCGCTCGCGGGTGCGTTGCGAGGTCATCCCTATACCGCGGTGCAAATCGTCTTGCTCGCGCCTCATCAGAGCAAGCCCTCCAGCCAGGGTTGCAGGTGATCGAAGCCGTCCTGAAAGGTTCGATCCAACTGCAACGGGGTAATGGATACATAACCCTGCATCACCGCATGGAAGTCCGTGCCCGGCCCACCGTCTTCGGCATCGCCGGCAACTGCGATCCAGTAGCCCTCTTTACCGCGCGGATTGACCACTTTGACCGGCGCGGCGGCGCGGGCGCGATGGCCCAGGCGGGTGAGCTGGATACCGCGGATATGTTCGAGCGGCAAATTGGGAATATTTACGTTAAGTACCGTGCGCGGCGGCAGATCCAACTGTTCATGGGCTTCGACCAGCTTGCGCGCGAAATAGGCCGCGGTCGGCAGGTTGTCTGCCAGGCGCGACACCAGCGAGAAGGCGAAAGCCGGGCGGCCGAGGAAACGACCCTCCAAGGCCGCAGCCACGGTGCCGGAATAGAGCACGTCATCGCCCAGGTTGGCACCTAAATTGATACCCGCCACCACCAGATCGGTGGTATGCGGCAGCAAACCATTCAAGCCCAAATGCACGCAGTCGGTGGGCGTGCCATTGAGGCTGATAAAACCGTTGGCCAAGGTGCAAGGGTGCAGCGGACGATCGAGGGTCAAGGAGCTACTGGCGCCACTTCGGTCCTGGTCGGGGGCGATCACCGTGCATTCGGCATAGTCGGCCAGTGCAGCATGCAGCGCGGCGAGGCCCGGTGCGGCCACACCGTCATCGTTGGAAATCAGAATACGCATGGGTTGTCCGTGTGTCCTACCGGCAACAGATCGACGAGCTCGCGCACCAAAACAGTGGCAAAGCATCCAGCTGGCAGGACGAATTGCAGTTGCAGAATGTCGGGCTCGGGATAATGCCACGTCAAACCGCCGATGGGGAGGCGCAGAATACGTCGTTCGTGCGTCATGCCCGCTTCTGCCAGCCATTCGACCAACGCTGCCTCCTGTTCGGCCAGCTGATGTTCCAGTGCCTGGGCTGCGCCGCCCGCCGTCGAGTCACCCGCCCCCCATAGCGGTCCGGTCGGATGCAGGTCGAGAATCGCCAAACGCGGGTCGCTGCACTCGGCCTCCCCCGCCGGAAAAAAACTGCGACTGTCGGTAAACGCCAGCAGATCGCCAGGCAAAGCCTGGTTCCAGGTGCCGGCGGCGACCCGCTCGGCGAGCACCCGATTGAACAGATAGCTACGCGCCGCCGACAGCACCCGTGAACGCACATTGCGTTTCTCCGGCAGGCTTTTGCCTTCGGCGAAGTGCCGGGCATGGGCGACGTTGCCGCCTTCGAAGCCGAAACGCTGCAGACCGTAATAGTTGGGAATGCCCTGGGCGGCAATTTTCGTCAGACGCGCATCCAGCACCGCATGATCGGCTTGTAGCTGGGTCAGACGTAGGGTGAAGCCGTTAGCGGCATGGGCACCGCGCTGCAATTTACGCGAATGGCGCACCTGCTTGAGGATGCACAGGCTGGCGTCGACCGCGGCGCTCAGGTCGGGGTCGACCTTGCCCGGCAGATGCAGACTGAACCACTGACGGGTCAGCGCCTGGCGATCCTTGAGTCCGGCATAGCTGATCATCCGCAGCGGTACCCCGGCGGCGCGGGCGATACGCTTGGCCGCGTCCTCGGTATTCAGCTCGCGCTTTTCCACCCAGAGCCAGAGATGTTCACCCTCGCCGGCCAGTGGAATATCCAGCACTTCGTCGACCTGAAAATCCTCCGCAACGGCTTTCAGCAGTGCTGTACCGCAGGATTCGCCATAGGCCTTGGAGCCGAGCAATTGCACCTCGTTCATAGGCCGACCAGCAGCGCGACGGCATGCACCGCAATGCCTTCTTCACGGCCGGTGAAGCCAAGTTTCTCGGTGGTGGTGGCCTTGACGTTGACCTGATCGACCGCGACCTGCAGGTCCGCGGCGATCAACTCGCGCATGTCTTCGATATGCGCGGCCATCTTCGGCGCCTGGGCGACTATGGTGGCGTCGACATTGCCGACCCGCCAGCCCTTGGCCTGCACCAGCCCGAGCACATGGCGCAGCAGCACGCGACTGTCCGCGCCTTTGTAGGCGGCGTCGGTATCAGGAAAGTGCTTGCCGATATCGCCCAGCGCCGCGGCACCGAGCAAGGCGTCGGCCAGGGCATGCAGCAATACGTCGCCGTCGGAGTGGGCGAGCAAAGCAAATTTATGGGGAATCTGCACGCCACCCAGAGTAATAAAAGTACCCTCGGTAAAACGGTGCACATCGTAGCCGTGGCCAATACGCATAAAAGACAACGCCCTGAAAAAGTCAGGGCGTGATTCTACATGCAGGAGCCGAGATACTGACGAACCAAACGACCATCATCGGCATCCGATCAGACCAGCAGCGCCTTGGCGTGATGACGCAGGTGGTCGTCGATAAAGCTGGCGATAAAGTAGTAGCTATGGTCGTAGCCCGGCTGCAAACGCAATTCCAGCGGATGCCCGGCAGCCTGCGCGGCCTGCTTCAGCGCCTCGGGCTTGAGCTGATTTTCGAGAAAGTCGTCGCGATCGCCCTGGTCGACCAAGATCGGCAACTTCTCGGTAGCCTCGGCGAGCAGCGCGCAAGTATCCCACTCGCGCCAGCGTGAGCGATCCTCGCCGAGATACAGAGAAAATGCCTTTTCGCCCCAAGGGCAGTCGAGCGGATTGCTGATAGGTGCAAAAGCCGACAACGACCGATAGCGCCCCGGATTGCGCAGCGCACAGATCAGCGCGCCGTGCCCGCCCATGGAATGGCCGCTGATGCCACGCTTGTCCGATACCGGGAAATTCGCCTCGATCAAGGCCGGCAATTCCTCCACCACGTAGTCGTACATGCGGTAATTGCGCGCCCAGGGTTCCTGGGTGGCATTGATATAGAAGCCTGCACCAAGACCGAAATCCCAGGCGCCTTGCGCATCGTCCGGCACTTCGGCGCCACGCGGGCTGGTATCCGGCGCGACTATGATCAGACCGAGCTCGGCGGCCAGCTTGTGCGCGCCGGCCTTCTGCATAAAGTTCTCGTCGGTGCAGGTCAGCCCCGAGAGCCAGTACAGCACCGGCAATTTGACGCCCTGCTCGGCCTGCGGTGGTAGATACACGGCGAACTGCATGTCGCAATTGAGCACCGTGGAGCGGTGTCGATAGCGCTTGTGCCAGCCGCCGAAGCTTTTCTGGCAGGAGATATTTTCCAATGTCATGAACCCTCTCCGCAGGGTACGCCGTGCGCACCAGTGGGTTGCGGTGCGCGCAGCGCACCCTACGAGAAATCTGCGCGGCCAGACAGCCGCGCGGCGTCGCCTCAGAAATGAATAACGGTGCGAATGCTTTTGCCTTCATGCATCAAGTCAAAGGCTTTATTGATGTCTTCCAGCGGCATGGTATGGGTGATAAAGGTATCCAGCGGGATTTCGCCGCTCTGCGCCTTTTCCACATAGTTCGGCAGCTCGGTACGCCCCTTCACTCCACCGAAGGCCGAACCGCGCCAGACCCGGCCGGTGACCAGTTGGAACGGACGGGTGCTGATTTCCTGGCCGGCACCGGCCACGCCGATGATCACCGACTCGCCCCAACCCTTGTGGCAGCATTCCAGCGCCGCGCGCATCAACTGCACATTGCCAACGCATTCGAAGCTGTAGTCCACGCCGCCATCGGTCATCTCGACGATGACCTCCTGAATCGGCTTGGCGAAATCCTTGGGATTGACCACATCGGTGGCGCCCAGCTCGCGGGCGATGGCGAACTTACCGGGGTTGATATCGATGGCGATGATGCGTCCAGCCTTGGCCATCTTCGCGCCGATGATCGCCGCCAAACCAATGCCGCCCAAGCCGAAGATCGCCACGGTCGCGCCCTCCTCGACCTTGGCGGTATTGAGCACTGCGCCGATGCCGGTGGTGACGCCACAGCCGAGCAGGCAGACTTTTTCCAGCGGCGCCTCCTTGGGGATCTTGGCCAGGGAGATTTCCGGCAGCACCGTATATTCGGAGAAGGTCGAGCAGCCCATATAGTGGTAGATCGGCTGGCCCTGGTAGGAGAAGCGCGAGGTACCATCCGGCATCAGCCCTTTGCCCTGGGTTGCACGCACCGCCTGGCACAGGTTGGTCTTGCCAGAGGTGCAGAATTTGCACTGGCGGCATTCGGCGGTGTACAGCGGGATCACATGGTCACCGACGGCCAATGAGGTGACGCCCTCGCCCACCGCCTCGACGATACCGCCGCCCTCATGGCCGAGGATGCAGGGGAACACCCCTTCCGAGTCTTCACCGGACAGGGTGTAAGCATCGGTATGGCACACGCCGCTGGCAACGATGCGTACCAAGACCTCGCCGGCCTGTGGCGGAGCGACATCCACCTCGACGATTTGCAGCGGCTGGTTGGGGGCGAAAGCGACGGCGGCGCGGGACTTGATCATGGCGGGCGATTCCAATTCGTGGCAAAGAAGGCAGTGTAATTCATCGCCAAACAGGGATAATTTGTCATTTGAAAATACATTATTGCCGTACAGGGATAATTTATGAGCACTCATCGCTGGGACGGCCTGGATGAATTCGTCGCCGTTGCCGAGCAGGGCAGCTTTCAGCGCGCCGCCGAGCGCCTGCGGGTGTCCTCATCGCATGTCAGCCGCCAGGTCGCCGGCCTGGAAGAACGCCTGCAAGCTCGCCTGCTGTACCGCACCACCCGGCGGGTATCGCTGACCGAAGCCGGGCAGACCTTTCTCGCCCGCTGCCAACGCTTGATCGAGGAGCGTGATCAGGCATTTCGCGCTATCGGCGATCTGCAAGGCGCGCCCACCGGGCTGCTGCGCATGACCGCGGCGATTGCCTATGGCGAGCGCTTTATCGTGCCGCTGGTGAATGAATTCATGGCCCTGCATCCGCAGTTGCGGGTGGAAATCGAACTGACCAACCGCAACCTCGACCTGGTCCATGACGGCTACGACCTGGCAATCCGCCTCGGTCGCCTCAGCGAATCGCGACTGGTCGCCACCCGCATCGCCCCGCGCGCCATGCACCTGTGCGCCGCACCCAGCTACCTGGCGCACTACGGACGCCCGCACAGCCTGTCCGAACTGGCGCGGCACAACTGCCTGATCGGCACCGGCGATACCTGGATGTTCCAGGCAGACGGCCGCGAATATCCGTTCAAACCCAGCGGCAATTGGCGCTGCAATAGCGGCCAGGCGGTACTGGATGCGGCGCTACGCGGCTTCGGCCTGTGCCAACTGCCCGACTACTACGTGCAGGAACCCCTACGCCGTGGCGAACTGGTCGCCTTGCTCGAACAACAGCGCCCACCCAATACCGCGGTCTGGGCGGTTTACCCGCAGCAACGTTTTCTCTCGCCGAAGGTCGCCCTGCTGGTCGAGGCGCTCAAACGGGGATTGGCGCAACGCGCCGAATATCAGAGCGCACACGCCTTCTGAACCGAGCCTTCTGAACAAGACTCAGCAGCGACCTATTGGGCGATTATTAAGGATCTAGCTGCATTGCCAGCGACGCGCCAGCCAATCCAGATCTTCCGGGCGGGTGATCTTCAGATTGTCCGCCCGGCCTTCGATCAGCCGCGGTGCCTGCCCCGCCCACTCCAGCGCGGAGGCCTCGTCGGTGATCGCCACGCCGGCGGCGCGGGCCCCGCTTAGGGCGTCGCGCAAAGCCTGCAGACGAAACATCTGCGGCGTGTACGCCTGCCAGATCACCGAGCGATCGACAGTTTGCTGCACCCGCCCGTCCGCCCCGATGCGTTTGAGCGTATCGCGTACGGGCACCGCCAGCAGGCCGCCGACAGGATCATCCGCCAACTCAGTCAACAGGCGATCGAGGTCGGTTCGTTGCAGGTTAGGCCGCGCGGCATCGTGCACCAGCACCCAGTCCTGTTCACCGGCGCCCATTTCGCTCAAGCGCAGCAACCCATTGAGCACCGAATCGGAGCGCTCGCGACCACCGTCGGCGCGCTGAATGCGCAGGTCGGAGGCGCAAGGCAATTGCGGCCAGTAAGGGTCCTCAGAGGCGAGACTGACCACTAGGCCGCGCAAGCACGGGTGGTCGAGAAAACAGCCGAGGGTGTGTTCGAGAATGCTTTTGCCGGCCAGTTGCAGGTATTGCTTGGGCCGGTCCGCGGCCATTCGACTGCCGATGCCAGCGGCCGGAATCACCGCCCAGAAAGGAGGTAACGCGGGGGAATTCATTCGGTCAACTGATAGAGGGTTTCGCCCTCTTTAAGCATGCCGAGTTCATGGCGGGCGCGCTCTTCGACGGTTTCCATCCCCTTCTTCAGCTCTTTGACTTCCGCCTCGAGGATGCGATTGCGCTCGAGCAGGCGCTGGTTTTCGCTTTGCTGATCGGCGATCTGTTGCTTCAGCTCAGTAGCCTGAGCCAGGCTGCCGTCGCCCACCCACAAGCGATACTGCAGGCCAGCCAGCAGCAAAATCAGTACCGCAACCAACCAATAAGAGTTACGCATAACGGGCAGACTTTCCGGATGAAAAAAGGGCGACTCGCGCCGCCCCTCTTTTAACACGACTTGATCGGTCACTGAAAACGTTGCGAGCGAAGGCTAGGCAAGGCGCAATCAGGCGAGGCAGCGGAGTTTACTGTAGTAAATGAGCATGCCGAGCCTGATTGCAACGCCGCATAGTCGAGCGCAGTAGTTTTCAACCGCGGAACTCGGCGCGGCCGTTATACGGTGCCTTACCGGCCAACTGCTCTTCGATACGCAGCAGCTGGTTGTACTTGGATACGCGGTCGGAGCGGCACAGCGAACCGGTCTTGATCTGGCCGGCGGCAGTACCTACGGCGAGATCCGCAATGGTGCTGTCTTCGGTTTCGCCCGAACGGTGCGAGATCACCGCGGTATAGCCAGCGGTCTTGGCCATCTGGATGGCTTCCAGAGTTTCGCTCAGGGTGCCGATCTGGTTGAACTTGATCAGAATCGAGTTGGCGATGCCCTTGTCGATGCCTTCCTTGAGGATCTTGGTGTTGGTGACGAACAGGTCGTCGCCAACCAACTGGATCTTTTTACCGATCTTGTCGGTCAGCACTTTCCAGCCAGCCCAATCCGATTCGTCCATGCCGTCTTCGATGGAGATGATCGGATAACGCTCGGACAGACCGGCCAGGTAATCGGCGAAACCGGCTGCGTCGAACACTTTGCCTTCACCGGCCAGGTCGTACTTGCCGTCTTCGAAGAACTCGCTGGAAGCGCAATCCAGGGCCAGGGTGACGTCGTCGCCCAGCTTGTAACCGGCATTGGCTACGGCTTCGGCAATCGCTGCCAGCGCATCTTCGTTGGACGCCAGGTTCGGCGCGAAACCGCCCTCGTCACCGACCGAAGTGCTCAGACCACGGGCTTTGAGCACGGCCTTGAGGTGATGGAAAATCTCGGTGCCCATGCGCAGCGCGTCGGAGAAGGTCTTGGCGCCAACCGGCTGCACCATGAACTCCTGGATATCGACGTTGTTATCCGCGTGCTCGCCGCCGTTGATGATGTTCATCATCGGCACCGGCATGGAATAAACCCCTGGAGTGCCATTGAGGTTGGCGATATGCGCGTACAGCGGCAGATCCTGGTCCTGAGCGGCGGCTTTGGCGGCGGCCAGGGACACCGCGAGAATCGCGTTGGCGCCCAGCTTGCCTTTGTTCTCGGTGCCGTCGAGGTCGATCATCGCCTGATCCAGCGCCTTCTGATCGAGCGGATCCTTGCCCAGCAGCAACTGGCGAATCGGACCATTGATATTGGCCACGGCCTTGAGCACGCCCTTGCCCATATAACGGCTTTTGTCGCCATCACGCAGTTCCAGCGCTTCGCGCGAACCGGTGGAAGCACCCGATGGCGCGCAGGCGCTGCCAACGATGCCGTTATCGAGAATTACATCGGCTTCCACAGTGGGGTTGCCACGGGAGTCGAGAACTTCACGACCCTTGATGTCGACGATCTTTGCCATTCTTGTTAGCACTCCAGAAGTTGACGAAAACGCTACCGCAGAGGGATTCAGCATTCGCCACCGAGGTATGACCCCGGCAGCTATTTTATGACCCGCAAGTCAGGTTCGTTTCAGGCGGCACTCTACCTGAGAACGCTGAGCGGATAAACAGCCGATCAGGCCGTTTCGATCGGCGGAAAACTCTTGATCAGATCATCCAGCTGCTTGAGCCGGGTGAGGAAAGGCTCCAGCTTGTCCAGACGCAGGGCACAAGGGCCATCGCACTTGGCGTTGTCCGGGTCCGGATGGGCTTCGAGGAACAAGCCGGCCAGGCCCTGACTCATGCCGGCCTTGGCCAGGTCGGTAACCTGGGCACGCCGGCCGCCCGCGGAGTCTGAGCGACCGCCCGGCATCTGCAAGGCATGGGTGACGTCGAAGAATACCGGGTACTCGAACTGCTTCATGATGCCGAAGCCGAGCATGTCCACCACCAGATTGTTGTAACCGAAGGAGGAACCGCGCTCGCAGAGGATCAGCTGATCGTTGCCGGCTTCGACACACTTGGCCAGGATATGTTTCATTTCCTGGGGCGCGAGGAACTGGGCTTTCTTGATATTGATCACCGCGCCGGTCTTGGCCATGGCCACCACCAAGTCGGTCTGCCGCGAGAGGAAGGCCGGCAACTGGATGATGTCGCACACGTCCGCCACCGGCTGGGCCTGATGCGGCTCGTGCACATCGGTAATCACAGGCACGCCGAAGGTCTTCTTGATCTCTTCGAAGACCTTCATGCCCTCTTCCAGGCCCGGGCCGCGGAACGAGGTCACTGAAGAACGGTTGGCCTTGTCGAAGCTGGCCTTGAACACATAGGGAATGCCGAGTTTGTCGGTGACCCGCACGTATTCTTCGCAGGCGCGCATCGCCAGGTCGCGGGACTCGATGACGTTGATCCCGCCGAACAGCACGAACGGCTTGTCGTTGGCGATCTCGATGCCGCCGACCTTGATGATTTTCTGTGCCATGTCCTTATGCCTTCTTCGCTTTCTGCGCCAGGGCGGCGTTGACGAAACCGCTGAACAACGGGTGACCGTCGCGCGGCGTCGAGGTGAATTCCGGGTGGAATTGGCAGGCGACGAACCAGGGATGATCCGGCGCTTCCACCACTTCGACCAAGGCGCCGTCAGCGGAGCGGCCGGTAATTTTCAGGCCGGCTTCGAGCAACTGCGGCAACAGGTTGTTGTTCACTTCGTAACGGTGACGATGGCGCTCGACTATTACATCCTTGCCATAGCACTGGTGAACGTTCGAGCCGCTGACCAACTGGCAATCCTGCGCGCCGAGACGCATGGTGCCACCCAGGTCGGATGCGGTATCACGCTGTTCGGTGACGCCGGTAGCGTCCTGCCATTCGGTGATCAGGCCAACCACCGGATGGGTGCTGCTGGCATCGAATTCGGTGGAGTTGGCATCGCTCCAGCCCAGCACGTTGCGGGCGAACTCGATCACCGCGACCTGCATGCCGAGGCAGATGCCCAGGTAAGGGATCTTGTTCTCACGGGCGTACTGCACGGTCTGGATCTTGCCTTCCACGCCGCGCAGACCGAAGCCGCCGGGTACCAGAATGGCGTCGACGCCTTCGAGCAGGCCGGTGCCTTTGTTCTCGATGTCTTCGGAGTCGATATAGCGCAGATTGACCTTGGTGCGGTTCTGGATGCCAGCATGGCTCATCGCTTCGATCAGCGACTTATAAGCGTCCAGCAACTCCATGTACTTGCCGACCATGGCGATTGTGACTTCTTTTTCCGGGTTGAGCTTGGCGTCCACCACCCGCTCCCACTCGGACAGGTCGGCACTGCCGCACTCCAGGCCGAAGCGCTCTACGACGAAATCGTCCAGGCCCTGGGCATGCAGCACGCCCGGGATGCGATAGATGGTGTCGACGTCTTCAAGGGAAATCACCGCACGCTCTTCGACGTTGGTGAAGAGTGCGATCTTGCGCCGCGAGGAGACATCGATCGGATGGTCGGAGCGGCAGATCAGCACATCCGGTTGCAGGCCAATGGAACGCAGTTCTTTCACCGAGTGCTGGGTCGGCTTGGTCTTGGTCTCGCCAGCGGTGGCGATATAGGGCACCAGGGTCAGGTGCATCAGCATGGCGCGCTTGGCGCCGACTTCCACGCGCAGCTGGCGGATCGCCTCGAGGAACGGCTGCGATTCGATATCGCCGACCGTGCCGCCGATCTCGACCATGGCCACATCGGCATCGCCGGCGCCCTTGATGATGCGGCGCTTGATCTCGTCGGTGATGTGCGGAATCACCTGGATGGTCGCGCCCAGATAATCGCCCCGGCGCTCGCGGCGCAGCACGTCTTCGTAGACGCGACCGGTGGTGAAATTGTTGTTCTGGGTCATGGTGGTGCGGATGAAGCGCTCGTAGTGACCCAGATCGAGGTCGGTCTCGGCGCCGTCGTGGGTAACGAACACCTCACCGTGCTGGAACGGGCTCATGGTGCCCGGATCGACGTTGATATAGGGATCCAGCTTGAGCATCGTGACCTTCAGGCCCCGCGCCTCCAGGATAGCCGCCAATGAAGCCGAAGCGATGCCTTTCCCCAATGAAGAAACAACACCACCCGTGACGAATATGTAGCGCGTCATAAAAACCCTAGAAGTCTGCGTTAAGCGGTCTGCGCCGCCGGGAAAGCGAAGGTAGGCCGAAGCCAACGAATACCAAATTGCAGTAACTGACAAGCCATTGCCGACGCCGTTTTCCGTAAAGAAATGGACTCGACAAAAGCTCTAATAAGACGGGAGCGTAGTCTACCGGAAAGGCCTTATCAGCTCAAACCTTGATCATCGATAGGCGGTCGCCAAACCAATCGCCATTGACCATCGGCCGGACCATCCAATCCAGCCAGGTTGGCGACGGCCACTAAACGCCCATCACATGTCAACAACGGCAGACGCCCGCGCAAAAAAACCGGCACCTGACGCTCGTTGAGCAGACGTTTGAGGTTGCGACGCCCCCGCCCCGGCAGTTCCATCACCTCACCGCCGTGGCGATAGCTCAACTGCAATTCGCCTGTGGGCATCCTCCCCTGCAACGACACGGCGCCGTTGCCCGGCAGATCCAACCATTGCTCGGCCTGAACTAACTGCCCTGGCGGTCGTGGTGTTTGCAACCATGCGCCCGTCAACCACCACAACCGCTCGTCGGCACGCTGCAACTCGCCGCCGGCCAAACGCCAGATCGGCGTTGCATCGCTAGCGGCATCGCGCAAATTATCCCAGCCGGACCAATGGCAGCTGTCCGGCATCGCAGTACGCCCACGCAACCAGTAACGCAAGGCATTGCGCTGACGCGCCGCACTCAACTCACGGATAACCGGTAAATCCAGACTGGCAAGATTCAGCCAGGCAAAGCACGAAGGCGATTGCGCCGCGCGCAGATCCTGCTGCGCCAACTCGTCAAGGAGTTGCGCCGCCTCGCCCAGATGCTCTGCAGTCAAAGCCATGCGCTGCGCCGCTTGCGGCCAGCGCGCTTGCAGCAACGGCATAACCCGCTGGCGCAGATAATTACGGGAAAAGCGGCTATCGGCGTTCGACGGATCCTCGATCCAAGCAAGTTGTTGCTGCTCGGCATAGGTCTGCAGCTCGGCCCGCGAGCAGTTCAACAACGGCCGCAGCAACTGCCCCGCACCCAGCGGCCGAGTTGCCGGCATCGCCGCCAGGCCTTGCACACCGGCGCCACGCAACAGACGAAACAACAAGGTCTCGGCCTGATCCTCGCGGTGCTGGGCGACCAGTAACAGCTCACCTGGAGCCAGCGCCGCCGCGAACGCGGCATAACGGGCATCCCGTGCCGCACGCTCGATACTGGCGCCTGGCTCGACCTCCACGTATTCGACCTGCAAGGGCACGCCGAGCCGTTCGCACAACGCGCGACAATGCGCCGGCCAGGCATCGGCAGCGGCTTGTAAACCGTGGTGAATATGGATGGCGAAAAGCGGCGGCAATGCCTCGCGTTGCGCCAGGCTGGCCAATAGATGCAACAGCACCGTCGAATCCAATCCGCCGGACAGGGCAACCCGCCAAGCCGGTGCATGGCGCCAGGGACTCAGGGTTTGCAGCAGACGGGATTCGAGGGTCATAAAACAGCGGCAAGCCTAAAACAATAAGCCGCAAGCTTAGAGCAAAAGCGCTCCGACTTGCGGCCTATGCTTACAGCCAGGTGTGCCGATTTAGCAGGCCGCTGAAAAACTACCTGCGTTAGCCCTCTTTATAAAAGAGAGGGGCGTTAAAAACAGGCTCGGAAAGCCGCTTGCGGCTAACGCGCTTTAGCGCGACCCGAAGGGCGAGTGAAACGAGTAATGCTCATTTACAGCACGTAAACTCGCGTGCGAGCCCAGTCCGCTTCCTCGCCTGTTTTTGCCTTGTCTTGCCTGCCTCGTCTACGTTTTTCAACGGCCTGCTAGATGCCGTAGCTCATCAGACGCTCGTAACGACGCGCAAGCAGCTCGGTGGTGTCGAAGCCTTTGAGCATTTCCAGCTGGGCGGTCAGTTCCTGACGAACCGACTCGGCCGCCCCAGCAGGATCGCGATGAGCGCCACCCAGCGGCTCGCCGATCACCTTGTCGACTATGCCCAGGCCTTTCAGGCGCTCGGCGGTGATGCCCATGGCTTCGGCGGCATCCGGCGCCTTGTCCGAGGTTTTCCACAGAATCGAGGCGCAGCCTTCCGGCGAAA
>CAMPJN010000029.1 GCA_946886875.1 uncultured Pseudomonas sp. | reverse complement strand
GCTTGATCGGAGTGACGAGAGAGTTCATAGCCGTTCCTCAGTCGAAGCCGTTGCCCGGGGCACGGCCAACAAAAAAAAACGCCTGGAGCTGGCTGGCAGCTCCAGGCGTCTTTGCCTGGTATTCATGGGTTGTGTGGGTGCGGACTGCGCTGTCCGCTATACCCATCCCGGCCGCTATTGGCCGATGGTCGTCGGTGACCAGATGGGATGCGCTGCCGAAGGTCTGGCAGCTGTTGCGAGAGGTTTTGCAGGTTTCGTGCCGAAATCGACATAGCGCTATCGGACAGCGCCGGCATAGCGCAGAACCCGCGAGAACGCTGGGCTTCGGCAAACTGTTGGGCAATCCAGACGGCGCTTACCCGCTGGTTAGGGAGGCATTACCGCCTGGAGCGCAGTGATCGATAAAGGTGCAGCGAGAGCGCCCCGTCCCTTTTTGGGGCATTTTCGGTTCAGGCCTTGGCCGTGGAATCCGCCAGCCGTTCGCTACGTAGCGCCTGCCAGGTCCATGCGGCACCGATTACGTCGGCCAACCCCAGTACCAGAAGCATCGGCGATACCATTTCGGCGGCGACGAATACCGCGAAAATCGGCAGAACCGAGGCACGAATCGGCACAGTGGCGCTGATGAACGGCAGGATGTCGTTGCGCCCCGCCAGCACATAGTAAGCGCCGAGGTAGAGCACCAGCAGCCCGACGACCCGTATCCACACCTCGTCGGTCAGGGCGAAGCCGAAAAGCCCCAACAGCAGATTCGGCGCAAGCAGCAGGGGCACGCTGAGTAGCAACATATAACAGCCAAATACGAAAACCGTCTTTCCTGGGTAGCTCATTGCACTCTCCTGGTTGTCATTGTGATCAATCGATCTTTGCGTGGGTCAGGCGATAGGCCTCGGCATCGAAGCGTCGGGTCTGGCGGCGAAACGCCCAGCTGAATCCAGGCCAGATCACCACGTTGCGCCCCGTCTCCGCGTGCCGGTACCAGCTCTTGCAGTTGCCTACGGTCCAGACCGCGCCCTGCATTCGATTGTGCAGCTGCACATTGAAGCGCTCCTGCACCTGGGGTTGGATATCGACACTGCTGGCACCAGACGTTTCCAGGGTTTCCAGCGCGCCGAGGATGTAGGCGATCTGCGACTCGATCATGTAAACGATCGAATTATGGCCAAGGCCGGTGTTCGGCCCCATCAACAGGAACAGGTTGGGGAAGCCCGCCACGGTGGTGCCTTTGTAGGCTTGCGGCCCCTCACGCCAGGCGTCGATGAGGTCCTGCCCGGCCCTGCCGAAGATCATGCCCCGCGGGAACGGCATGCTGGCCTTGAAGCCGGTGCCCAGAATCAGGGCGTCGACCGGGTGACTTTGCTTATCCGCGGTGATGACGGCGTCTTCGGTTATTTCGCGAATATCGCTGGTGACCAATGCGACGTTGGGCTGGCTCACCGCGGGGTAATAGTTGTTGGAGATCAGAATGCGTTTGCAGCCGATCGCATAGCGAGGAGTGAGTTTGCGGCGCAGCGCTTTATCCTTGACCTGACGGCGCAGCAGGTTGAGCGCCAGCAGTTTGTGCAGGCCCATCAAGCGCGGACTGAAGACAAACCCCAACACGCGGGCTTCATGGCCGAGGTAAGTCAGGCCTCTGACCAAGCGCTGGAGCCTGGGGAAAGCCCCCAGCAGACGTTGTTCGAAGCCTGAGATGCCACGATCCGGCTTGGGAATGATCCAGGGTGGCGTGCGCTGGAACAGAGCCAGCCGGGCCACCACGGGTTGTATCTGCGGGACGAATTGAATCGCCGAGGCACCGGTACCTATCACCCCTACCCGCTTGCCTTTCAAGTCGTACTGATGATCCCAGTGCTGGGAATGGAACACTTTGCCGCGAAACCGCTCGATGCCGGCGATCTGCGGATAATCCGGCGTGGATAGCGCACCCGTGCCGGCGACCACCACGCTGGCGAATACCACTTCGCCTTGGGCATCGGTGACCTCCCACAGCGCCCGCTGCTCGATCCAGCGCAGGCGGGCGACGGCGGTATTGAAACGGATATGCCCGAGCAAATCGTACTTGCGCGCACAGCTGGCCAAGTAATCACGTATGTCGACCTGGGGCGAGAAGCGCCGCGACCAACCGGGGTTGGGCTCGAACGAGAATGAGTAGAGATGCGAGGGGATATCGCAGGCACACCCTGGGTACTGGTTGACCCACCAGGTGCCGCCGACGCCGGCCTCCTGCTCATAGACCACGAAATCGCGCTCGCCGCTCTGGCGCAGGCGTACGGCCATGCCTATGCCGGAGAAACCGGCACCTATGATCAGTACCCGATAAAGCTTCTCTGGGCCGGGCACCTGGGGTGCTGCGTTCATCTTCACTGGCTCCTGATTACGCTGCTGCCGGGGCAGGCTTACCCCGAACGCAAATTAGGCTCTACGTCTGAATACGGCCGATTGCGCTAGGGGCTAGCCGTGGGCTGCAACCTTATGCCCCGGCGCATCGGCGGCATGGGCACCCGTCGGGGCAGGCTCGACCTGAGCCGCGATCAGGGCTGCCTGCGCCTGCAGCCGTTCGCTGTCGGTGCGCATGCCGAACAGACCGGTGAAATGCAACAGCAGGCGCCAGCCGAAGCCCAGGGCATCGCCGCGTTTGCGTGGCACCAGGTGCAGGTGCGCGTGGGCGATGTGCTGATTCGTGGCCTTGCCATCGTTGACGATCAGGTGCGTGCCTTCGACGCCGAAGCCGGCCCGGCGCTGAGCGGCGACCAGGGTGTCGAAGACCCGGTAGAGGTGCTGCCGGTTGCGGGCGTGCAGTTGTTCGAGTTTTTCTACGTGCTGCAGGGGAATCAGCAGCACATGCCCCTGGCCCAGCGGATGCACATCCATAAAGGCGATGCAGTGCTCGTCCCGGTAGACCAGCGCCGCCGGCAGGCTGCCTGCGATGATCTGACAAAAGATGCAATCCATTGTGCTTCCTTGAGCGGGGTTGATAGCGCTTATGTCGCGCGCTGGGGCTCGGCGCTGTGCGCCTTCTTGGCCTCGGAGCGAGCGACCAGCCGCGCGAGCAACCAGCGATCACGCAGAAAGGTTTTGTTTTCCAGCAAGTGGTGCAGCTTGCGCAGGTTGCAAAACGGCACCCCCGGGTACACATGGTGCTCGACGTGGTAATTGATGTTGGCCCAGAGCAGGCCGAACACGCGGCTGGTGACGGTGATGGTGTTCTTCGCCAGGTCCAGCCGATCGGCGTGCTCGGGCTCGAGGGTGGCCATCGGAAAATGCTCGTAACCGCGCGATATGGGGTTGATCACCACCGCCAAGAGCAGCAGCGGCACGACGAAAATAAGCACGAACTCGTAGGCCATGCCCTGGCTGACGAACCAGGCGCACACAGCCGCCATCGACAGCAGGTTGAAGGCCAGTTCGCGCAGCACCCGATTGCGCACCGCCTTGCCGTAGCGCACCAGGGAGAAATAGGTGAACCGCGGCACGAACACCGCAATGCGCAGAAACATCCATTTGACGCCGCTGGCGTAGTTCCACTCGTCGGGGTCTTTTTCCGGGTCGCCCAGATAGCGGTGGTGATGCTTGTGGCATTCGGTGAACGAGGAGTACGGAAACACGATGAACCAGGCCATAAAGCGGCCCATCCAGAGGTTCAACAGCGTCGAGCGAAAGGCGTTCTGATGACCGCAGTCGTGCTGCAGCACGGTGAAGGCATGCAGCTGGCTGCCCATAAGCAAGGTGGCGACTACGTGCCAGACGCTGTTGTCAGAAGCAAGGATCACCCAAGTGCAGGCGACCCAGATCGCCACATGCAGCGTCGTCCAGAGCATGAACTGCAGCGGCGCCGGTTGTTGCAGCGCGAGCAATTGCGCCTGCTTTGCCCGGTCGACCTTGAGCGCGGCGCGCTTCTCCAGCCGAACCTCATCCTGCGCCATAAAAACCGCTGCTGTATCCACCATGTTCACCTTAAGGATTAGTCGCGCTATTGGGCTGGGTTACTCGACCTGTAGCCGAACGTCGTCGCTCATCGGATAGCCAATGCACATGAGCGCATGCCCCCTCTTCAATTCAGCACTCGACAAGCCGTGGTCCTCGCGCATCTCGACTTCACCGGCCAATTTGGTGCAGACGCAGGCGGTACAAAAGCCACTGCGACAAGAGAACGGCGGCTGCACGCCGCTGGCCAACGCCGCCTCCAGGATGGTCTGACCGGCCGGCACCGCAAAGCTGAATTCCTGCCCCTGCATCAGCAGTTGCACCCGTTTCGTGGCATTGGTCGGCGCTGCTGGCTGTGCCGGTTTGGCCGGGGTGAAGCTCTCCCGATGCACCGACTCCGGCGTCACCCCCAGGGCCTGCAGCGCCCCGGTCACTTCGTCCATCATTCCGCTCGGCCCGCAGGCGTAAAACTCGGTGTTGATTGCGTCATGGCTCGGTAACGACTGGACGATTTCGCTCACCCGCTGCCGGGTCAGGCGACCGCTGTGGCGGCTGGGCGCTTGCGGCTGGGAAAGCACATGCACGACCTGCAACTGCTCGGCAAAGGTGCGCTGCAACTGCTCGAGCTTGTCGCGAAAAATCACCGAGTCGGCATCGCGGTTGCCGTAGATCAGCGACACCCGCGAATGGGGCTCGAAATGCAGCGCCGATTTGAGGATGGAGAAAATCGGCGTGATGCCACTGCCGGCGGCGAACAGCACCAGATGCCGGCGCTTGTCCGGCTGCGGGGCGAAGGTGAACCGACCATGGGCACCGAGTGCCTGCACCGTATCGCCGGCGGCGAGCTGCTGCACCAGACGATTCGACACCTTGCCGCCGGCAACCCGTTTGACCGTGATCGAAAGCCTCTTGTCCAGGCCAGGCGTGCTGCTGATCGAGTACGCCCGGCAGCCCTTGGCGCCCTGATCATCGATATCGACCTCAAGGGTGAGGTACTGACCCGCGGTGTATTGGATTTTCCTCAGCAGTGGCTGCTTCAGATAGATGGTGACGGCATCCTCGGTTTCCCGTTCGATGGCCGCGACTTTCAGGGTAAGCGCTTTGCTCATGGCTAACTCACACCCGCTGCGGTAGCTGTTGAAGATGAAGAACTCCTGGCGTCCCCTGGGGTGGCCGAACTCTGCTGGTGGACCTGCTCATGTTGGGCAAGCGGAGCCGGCGCGACGCGGCGCTTCAACAACGCGACCTTTTCCGCCTGGGATAACGGCTCCCACCATTCGAGTTTGTCGGCCAGCGCGTCGAAGCGGCGCAGCATCAGCATGACGAACAGATCGAGCACGCTGAGGTCGCGGAACACCATGGACTGCGCGGCCTGCATCTGCGGTTTGAGGCGCTCGAACAACGCCGGGCTCTCCGACCAGTGCACGTTCTCCCAGTGGTGATGGCAAACGTGGTAGCCCTCGTTGAGCGTGTTGACCGGTTTCTCCAGCAAGGTCACGGTGTTGTACATCCAGTCCTTCGGGTTCTGCTGGCCGCCATAGAAAGCGTGCTGGCTCCAATGGATCACACCCATGAGGAAGTTGCTCGCGCACCAGGGCAGCAGCATGTAGAACACCGCGATGGGCAGGCTGTAGAGCGCCAGCAGCACGAACAGCGCCAGATGGATCAGGTTGCCGAGCAACATGCTGCGCATCTGGCTGCGCTTGTGTTTGCTCTTGAAGTACAGGTAGGGCGAGATCAAGAACTGCTGGTACATCACCTCGCGCACCATGTAGACCATGAAGTGCCAGACGCTGGCGTGGTCGTAGCGCGCGGAGGCGTAGACGTCCAGCGGCCCGGCGTTTTCCCGATGATGCTGCTGCAGATGGGCGGTCGCGTGGGGAATCAGGCCCATGGGCAAGGCGAAGAACATGTAAAGGAAGGAATTGCCGGTCCATTTATCGAACATGCTGGCGCCCTTGAAGATGCCGCCGGCCTTGTGCCCTTCCTGATGCATCGAGCTGAAAGAGCGCACGAAAGCGCGGATGTTCGGCCCGTAAACGAACGAGTAGAACGCCACCACCAGGCCCCAGGACAGCTCCTTGAGCAACAACTGGGCGATGAACACCGGCACTGCGGTCAGGCCCAGGGTGATCGCCGCCGCCAATATGGGCTCGTCGCGCGGGTCTTTCAGCAGCTTGTCCGCCAGGCGCTGGATCAGGCGGTGGTAACGCATGGCGATGCCAGCGCCGAGCGTGGCGACGCCGGGTATCTGCGCAAGCAGCCAGCGGCCCAGCTGCAGCACCAGCGCCAACGACAGAATCACCGTTATGGCCACGCTGTTAAAGGCCAGGAGCACGGCGAACAGCGGAACTGCAATGAAATGAAAAACCGGACTGACGTTTCCCGGCAGCGGTGGATATAGCGATTCGGTGGTGGCCATCAGGTCATATTTCCTGCCTGGTTAAGCGTATTTTCGGCGAGCCGCTAGCCATGGGGCGCGGGCGCCGTTGCGGTGCTTGCCGATTCGCGCAGAAACTGCGAGAGCAGCGGCGTGGCGGCGGAACGGGAGATCGGGTGAAAGCAGATCGCCCGGGAAGCGGCGAGCAGATAGGCCACCTCGTCGGATGAAATGAACGCCATGCCACCCAGCAGCTCCACCGCCAGATTGGTCGCCCGCTCCACCGCGCCCTGCACCATGAAACGCGTGCATAGCGCCTTGTTGTAGATGGCGAGGTCGGCGGCGCGCTGTTCTTCGAGTTCGCGCGCGGTCCCCATAAGCGCCTGATGCGCGCCTTCCAACTCGATGGCCAGCTGAGCCAACTGGGCATCGTCTGCATTGCGCTTGTTCAGCAGCAGATCGACCAGGGCGGATGCCACGCCGAGGTAGACACCGCCGATCATCAACTGGAACCAGCAGAGCCCGGACAGCGAGGTTTCCTCGGCGGAAGCGGCCACCTCGTCGTCTGCGACCTCAGCCAGGAGCATGCGCTCGTCGGGAACGAACACCTCGTTGAAGACCAGGGCGTTGCTATCGGCGGCCTGCAACACCGGGGTGTTCCAGAAGCGCTCGCGGGACACGTCGCTGCCGTCGTTGAAGACCACGGCGAAGCCCTGGGTCATGCTGCGATCCTCGTTTTCGCGGGCGACGCCGACGACTATCACATCCATGTTGTGGCTCATGGTGCAGGGCTTCTTGGTACCGTTCAGCAGGTAGCCGCCCTCGCCCGGCCGGGCTTTGACGCTGGAATTGAATATCTCCGCGCCCATCTTGCCCTCGGCGAAGGCCGAGGCGATAAGCAGCTGATTCTGCGCGATGCCGTACAACAACTCGTCGGCTGCGGGGATCAGGCCGCCGAGCTGAACGATGGTGGCGATGGTGTGGTGATGCATGGTCATCATCACCGCCAGCGACGGACACAGTGAGCCGACCATGCGCAGAATTTCCACCGTCTCGCGCGGCGATGCACCGACGCCGCCGAAGGTTTCGGGAATGATCAGAGCGGCCGCCTTGAACGTCCGGAACAGATCGCAGAGTTCGCTGGGCTCGGCTTTTTCGAGCGACATGCGACCGCGCTGCTGCAACGCGGCGATAAGGCCCGGCAGGCGCTTCTCGGTAATGTTTTTGGCAGATTGCATCGACATGGGTATTCCCTCGGCTGTCGGTCTTGTTCTTGTTTTATCCGGTTATCCGGCTTTCTCTATCGGCTGTTCCACGGCTGGCGCAAAACCGAAATCGCGGGCCAGCTCGAAGATCGCCTCGGCATCGGCCAGCGGCGGCCGTTTGCCGATGCTGTAGTCGCGTTGCTTGCCGGCCATGGTCAGTACGATGGTTTCCGCCAGGCAGCTGAAGATCACCCCGGAAGGCAGGCTGGTGAGGTGCTGGTCGCCGAAGCGGTAACTGCGCTCGGGCATATGGATCAGCCCGCCTTCGATCACGGTCACATCCGGGCGCTGTGGCAGCGAGGCGTGGCCGATATCCGGCGGCTGCGCACAGTCGCAGATGATCGCGTTGTGGTGCAGCGCAGCCGGGTCGATAAATGCCGCCCCGTTCGAGGTGGCCGACAACACCACCTCCAGGCGCGGCAGCCAATGGGCGAGATCGGAGGCGACTGTCACCGCTGGCAGGTAATCCGCCTTCGCTGCGGCCATTGCGGTGATGGTGTCGAACAGCTCGCGCAGTTGATCGTCGTCGCCGAGGTCGCGGGCCAATAGCTGTTCGACCACGGCGGAGTCCGCCAGCAAAGCGCCAAGGGTCTTGGCGATGCCGCTGGGATGGCCGCTTTGAATAGCCTGCAAAGCCGCGCTGTAGAGCTCGCCGCCGACCAGGCGCAACTCGTGCATGGCGCCACGGTTGGCGGCATTGCCGAGCAGCACCAGGTGCTCGGAAAACTTGCCGAGCCTGAGACTGGCCAGCCGACCGACCGAACCGTAGGCGCCGATCACCCCCGTTAGCCGTTTGGCCAAAGGTGCGCCGCGCGCCGCGCAGGTGCTGATCAACGCATCGACACCGACCATGGCGGTGAGGCTGTTGCCGGTGGTGGTATGGAAGCGCTCGTTGACCACATCGGCGCCGGCAGCGGAGATCACCGAGGTGTAGGCGCCCAGGCCGACGAAATCGACGTCGAGAGTGCTTACCGTGTCCAGGTAGTTGTCGAGCAGCTTGCGCCGCTTGCTCATGCTCAAGCGCATCAGGTCGCGCGGCTGCAGCAGGCTGCCGACCAACCAGCCTTCGACATAGTCGCCGGCGTCGTTGTAGATGTGGCGCGCGTGATAGGACACGCCGGTATCGAGGTCGGGTTTTGCCCACTCCGAGAACTCGACCAGCCAATCCTGCATAAAGGCTTTCTCTTCTGCCGAGACGCCAAGCGCATCGACGATGCTGTCGCCGTTGACGCTTTCCGGCGTGGTCGGGTGCAGCAAAAAGGCGAAGCGGCCCAGGCATTGGCCAGCGCGCTGGCGTTTGCTGGCAGCGGGCGCGACCCATTTGGCGAGCGCCCCGCGTGGACCGGCAAAACCATGGGCGTCGAGAATCAGGCGGTGTTGTTGGTCATGGGCGATCAGCTCCGCTGCGGCATGCAGCCCGTGCAACAGCACGTCGATATCGTCCTGGGAAATGCTGAATGGCGGTTGAATCCGCAGCACGTTGCCTTCGCTCAGGGTCGGCAGGCAGTAGACCCCGTGGCGACTCTTCAGGTAGCCACAGACGATAGGCACCAGCGCGCCAAAAGCACTGGCCAGCGACAAGGTGTACAGGCGGTCGCCGGGCCAGCGACGGAACTTGAGACCAAGCATCAGGCCACGTCCGTCGAGGCTCTCGAACACTTGCGGGTAATGCGCCACCAAGCGCTCCAGCCCGGCCCGCAGGTAGGCGCCCCGCTCCGCTACCTGTTTGACCAGCGCGCCGTCGTTGGCGGTCAGCTGCTCGATCACCGCCAGGCCCACGGCGGCGGTGAAACCGTTTACCGCGAAAGTCGAGCTGTGATGGCGGTCGAAATCCCGGCTCCAGCAGTTCTCGCCGTAGATGCACGCGCCAATCGGCACCAGACCGCCGCCCAACGCCTTGGCCAACAGCAACACGTCCGGGGTAAGACCGCTGGCGCTGGCGGCGAACAGCTGGCCGGTGCGGCCAAGGCCGGTTTGAATTTCATCCAGCACGAACAAGGTGCCGTATTTGCGGCAGAGCTGTTGGGCAGCGAGCAGATAGCCTTCAGGCGGGGTGATCATCCCCGCCTCGCCCTGCACCGCTTCGACGAAAAATGCGGCGACACGGTGCTGCTGCAGCATGGTTTCCAGGGCGGCCAGATCGCCATAAGGCACATGGCTGAAGCCGTCCGGGCGCAGATGGAAAGGCTCGCGGTAGATCTGTTTGCCGGTGACGCCAACGGCGCCTTGGGTCTTACCGTGAAAGCCGGTACAGGTACCGACGATCAGCTCACGATTGCTGGCGGCGCGGACGAGCTTGATCGCCGCTTCGACCGTCTCCGCTCCGCTGGTGGTGAAGGTCACCTTGCTCATGTTGCCGGGCGCAATCTCGATCAGGCGCCGTGCGAGCTGCTCCACTTCAGGGTTGAGCAACGGCTGCACGAAGGTCGGCCGCCCCGAGGCGAGAAAGGCGCTGGCCGCAGCGACAATCGGCGGCGCGCCATAGCCAAAGGGCACGGCACCGAACTGGCCGACAAAGTCGATCAGGGTCTGCCCGCTTGCGGTGACTATCCGCGTGCCGCTGGCACTGGCCACCGTCTCGTTGAGGCCGACGAAGTCGAGCAGCTCCTGGCGGGTTACGTTGAGCAAGGAAGCGGTCATGTCTTAGTTCGCCCCTGCGGTCATAACGGCGTGCAGGTGCTGGCTGATCTTGCTCACACTGTCGTGCTGATAGGCGAATTCCGGGTCGAGCGAGATACCGAAAAGGTCTTCGAACTCAGCGGAGAGCCCAACGATCTGTACCGAATCGACACCCATTTCGTGGAAGGAACGCTCGATATCGAGGGCAGCCAACTCGACCTCGAGCAGGCTGGCTACGGTTTCTGTGACCGCCGCGGTTATATGGTCAATGTGCATATTTCCCTCCAAACATTTTCCTCTCCAGCGCAAACAGCTGTTGTTCCGGAACATGGCTTGAAACCGCTTATTACCCGTGCGATTCGGTCCCTGGCTTTGCGTTGCAATCACGCCAACCTAGGCCACGCCGTCTCGGGGCCCGATCCTCGGCGCATGGGCTTTTCCTCACAATACTCCGTAAGGAGTAACGGCTCCGCGGCGACCCGCCGGTAGTGCAGCGGCGCGGTGAAACGGGCGCGCCAAAGGTTTCGTGAATGCCAAAACGGCACGCCAATAGTCGGGGCAAACGCAACCGCCACCCGCCCGCCGGGATCGACGAACGAGTGCCTGCCCCGCCCTACTGCCGCGGTTCGAGAGAAAGAGCGGAACAGCCGTGCGCGGGTGCAATGCCCGGCACAAGGAATGGCCCCGCAGTAGGTTGCGGGGCCGATGGGATCATTCCTTCGAGAACAGGGCGGCGATCTGCGCCCGACTCGAAGCCTTCAATTTGGAGAAGATGTTCTGCATATGAGTTTTTACGGTTTTGTCGCTTATGCCCAGGATCTGACCGATCTCCCAATTGGTTTTGCCCCGTGCGACCCAGTGGGCGATTTCCGCTTCCCGGCTCGACAGAATGGAAATGAACCGCGTACCGGGGTTGACCTCTTCGTGCCGGCGCAAGCGCTTTGCCCCCAGCACCCGATTCAGGGCGATATGCAGATAAGGCGCCAGCAAGGTCATCCTGAGCTTGCACTCATGGGCGATGGCCAGCGGCGTGTTGATAAAGAAATAGGTGGTGAAGGTATTGCGATGGAGGCCGGGAAGCACGATCCAGGCAACGTTATCGATCTGGTGGCGGGTGAATATATCGGCCCAGACACGATCGACCGAGCCCTCCAAGCGGTGGGGCAAGGTCAGCTTAGGTCGCCCGCAGTGCTCCATCAGATCGATGCTGACCGGGGGAACCATGCCGTCGCTATCGATGACATCATGCAGGCAGTCGTCAGACACGCTGTCGGCATAGACCAGGTGCGAAATGAATACCCGGTGCGCCTTGCTCCTGCCACTGGCGAAAACGAAATTCTCGCAGGGCAGCAGCAACGGTAGCACCCGCTGCGTCTGCTCCTTCAGCTCGCTGATGGTCTTCGCAGAAGTTATCGAATTGAGCGCCCGGGTCAGCAGTAACCTGTCCTGGCTGTCCACTGGCAATAGAGGTAGCACAGCGAATTCGTCGGCATCGATGATGCGCCGCACCGGCATGGGCGGCTGCGAGAACAGCAACGTGGGTATCTGGTCGCTATAGCTATAGATAGCGCCATTCGATCCACCCCTCATGCGTCGACGACCGAGTTGCTGGTGCTGTCCAGCAGCGTCCGCCCCTGGATCTCGAGTACCACGACCCTCTTACCTATCGGCGAATCCTGCGCCTGCAGTTGCTCTTGCAGGTTGCGCAGGTAATGCCCGTACACACGCCTGCACTCCTGGCGCTTGACCTTGCCGCTGGAGGTTCGCGGCAAAGTACCGCCGAACACCAGGAGAATGATCGGTTGCGCCAGCCTGTGCTGCTGCCACAGCGAAGCTTTGATCTCGGCCAGCGCGCGCGCCACATCGAGGCTTCGCAAGGCGCGGCGCTCGACCTCCTGCATGAGCACCAGTTGCTCGCTATCGTCGAGTTCGATACTGAACGCGGCCGAGCCGTCTGGACGGAAGCTTTCATCGGCGCGCAGCACCGTATTTTCGATGTCGCCGGGATGATGATTGACACCATTCATGATGATCAGATCCTTCAGTCTGCCGGTGACGTAAAGCTCGCCGTCGAGCAGAAACCCGAGGTCACCGGTGCGAAAGAAGCTGGGCCAGCTGGTCTGTTCCGGGCGTGCCCGGCAAAACGCGGCTTCGGTGCTTTGTGGCAGTTGCCAATAGCCGTTGGCGACGCTGTCGCCGACGATGCATATCTCTCCGACCTGCCCATCGTGCAAGCGTTCTTGCGTATGCGGATCGCAGATAAACGGTTCCTGTCCGGCGATGCCGCGACCGCTACTGACCAGCAAGCGCCCACGCATTGCTTCGGCGTCGGCGGCGCCTTTACGTGGCAGCAGCACGGCGCGATTGTCTTCCAACAGCGTGGCGTGGAAATGCTCGATCACCGGCTCACGAAACACCCTGTCGCAGGTGACCAGCAAGGTTCCCTCGGCCAAGCCATAGCAAGGAAAGGCCGCGCTGGCTTTGAGCCCGCAGCTGGAGAATTTGTCGTAGAAGGCTTCGATGGTCTGCGCGCGGACGTGCTCCGCACCGTTGAACGCCACTTGCCAACTGCTGAGGTCGAGCCCTGCCAGCTCTTCATCCTTGACTTTGCGCACGCACAATTCATAAGCGAAGTTGGGCCCACCGCTGACGGTACCGCGGTATTTGCTGATGGCCTGCAACCAGCGCAGCGGTCGCTGCAGGAAATGCATAGGCGCA
This sequence comes from uncultured Pseudomonas sp., assembly GCA_946886875.1. Next base: position 4,955 of record CAMPJN010000029.1, on the reverse strand, counting down.
AGCAAGGTAGCCGGAAAGCCAACGAAGACCGACTGCAGGATGCCGCCAATCAGCCCCATATCGTGGTAAGGCGGAAGCCAGCTGACGATGTGGCTGTCCTTATGGGTGGCGAAGTTCTCATGAATGCTTTGCGAGTTATGGATAAGGTTGCCGTGAGTGACCACCACCCCTTTCGGTTGACCCGTGGAGCCTGAGGTGTACTGCAAAAACGCGGCATCGGAACGGGCGCCCTTGAACGCTTGCCAATCAGCGGCCAGGGCGAGATCGAGCGCCGAGATGTCGAGCACCTGCGCGCGCGACGAGACGTCCGCCAGCCGCTCGCGGATGGCCGCCACATCCTCGGCACTGGTCAGGGCGGCAGCTGGTTGGCAGTCGCCGAGAATGCCATCGAGCCGGTCCAGGGTTTTGCTCGCCCCCGGCGGGTATGCGGGCACTGCGATAAGACCTGCGTACAGGCAGCCGAGAAAACCGACTATATAGTCCAACCCCGGTTTCAGCAGGATCAGCACTCGGTCTCCAGGCGAACAGTGACGCTGCAGAGTGACGGCCGCCGCGCGCGCGGACCTGTCGAGCTCGGCGAAGGTGATCAATATTTCGCTATCGCGTCCATCCAGGAGAAAGCGGTAGGCGAGCTGATCGGGTATAGCCAGTGCATGCCGTTGCAAAGCTTCCGAAAAGTTTGTGTATGGAACTTCGTGATGATGCTCTCTCGTAATTGTCATTTTTCTTATCGTCCAAGATAGCCAAACTTCGGGACCTTCTGGGGACGAAGCGACCTCGTCTATGCCGCGTCCCGCGATTCATCGTCCGGGAGCACTGTTTCGAAGTGAATACTCCAAACAGCGTATACCCGCGAACCCCTCCTTTGACGCAGACCCAAGCCACAACCCAGGCGTTTGAGCGGCTGGAGACGGCAGTACATGGATACGTGCCTTAGTCGGGTTCGAGTAACGACTTTGATAGATACGGTGGGGAATGGCGCTTGGTTACACCGGGGGTGGGCACTTTTGACGAAATAAGGCGCGGCGGGTGGCGTTTGCTTCTGATTACCGACGCACGAGTAGCCCCGCGCCGCCGGACCGCACCCGCGGCAATACGCCGTTCGGCCGATGTTTCGCTGAGCAGGTTGTGCCTTAAGGTTTGTTCATCTGTCGCGCACGGGACAGGTTGGCTGTGCCGCCCCCGGCAAAACAAAATTGCAAGAAGGAAGGGCTCGATGAGCGATAACGCCACCGACACACGACAAACCCTCTCCGCGCGGCGCTTCGACGTTCGCTACGACGAACATCAAACGCCGCGGATCTGGGTCGAGGATGATGTCTTTCTAACCCATTGGCTCAACGCCTACTCGATGACCATTCCCGACGGTGAAGCCTTCATCGTCCAGACGATCAAGAAGCACCTCGACAAGATCGAAGACCCTGTGCTGCTGCAGCAAGCCCGGGGCCTTATCGGCCAGGAACTCTCCCACTCGCGCGGCCATGAGCAGTTCCTCGAAGAGTTGCAGCGTCAGGGTTTCAAGCTTGGCACCTTCCGCCGTTTCACCGGTTTCCTCTCGTTCAAGATCCTCACCCCGGCCTCGACGCTGCGACAACAGCTCGCCTTCGTGGTTGGCATAGAACGGATCAACGAGCTGTTCGCCGAGATCACCCTCGGCAGCGGCAAACTGCGTGGTTGCGAAGCGCGGGCCCGGGCATTGTATGAGTGGCATTTCGCCGAGGAAATCGAGCACAAGACGGTAGCGTTCGACGTCTATCGGGCCGTTGAGGGCAACCGTTTCTGGCTTGGCTATGGGGTCGTCCTGGCCTACCTGGTCAACATGAGTTATCTGGCCCTGGCCTGCGCCACCTTTCTGCGCCAGGACGGGCAGCTTTTCCGCCTAAACACCTGGCGCCGCGCTTACCGTTACTTCTTCCGCGACGAGCGCTTTCTGCCACGGATGACGCGTGGTTGCCTGCAGGTTCTCAAGCGCGGCTTCCATCCCGCTCACAGCGATAACTACGCGCTGGCCGAACACGTACTCAGCAAGCAGATCATCCGCGTGGATGTCAGCGAAACCCAAGCATCCGGGGGTTGATGCAATGCAGCCCACCTCCTCCGCTCTGCTCGACGACTTCACCGGCGCAGCGGCGCACAACTCGCTGTTGTGGCGGTTTCTCCGGCGCCACGGCAGCAGCGCCATGGCCTATTCCTCGCTGCAGCCAGGCGCCGTCCAGTTCACTCACGAGCAACTGGGCTACCTCGCCTATATCCCGGTCAGACACCCACTCTTCGCGCCCCGGGGCATGAACGTCGTGATCGGCGATCCCATCGCGGCGAAGGCTGACTTCGCAGCGCTGTTAGAGGCCTACACCGCCGAGAGCGACGCGGCGGTCACCGTGTTTCTCGATATCGGCAGCGACTTCGCGGAGGTATTGAGCGCCCGCGGCTATCCGGTGAACGCGTTCGGCGTGAATTGGCAGATCGACCTTGCCGGCTTCGATTTCGACCTGCGCGGCAAGCACTACAGCCACCTGCGCCGCTGGCGCAACAAAGCCCGCAACGAGGGCGTCGAGGTACACGAGGGCCGGCTCAGCGATCTGGGCAGCGAGGAGTTAAGCGAGCTCAACCGCGAATGGCTCTCGCGCAAAGGCGGCAAAGATCTCGCCGGTCTGGTGCGGCCGCTGGTATTCGAGGACGAGGAAAACGTCAGGTATTTCTGGGCGCTGCAACAGGGCCGCCTGCTCGCCGTTGCAGTCTTCGACCCCATGTACCGCGACGGCCGAGTCATCGGCTATCTGCACAACGCGTCGCGGGCGATCAAAGAGGCACCGAACGGCACCAATGACGCCATCGTGCTCCAGGCACTAGGCCAGTTCAAAGCCGAGGGTAAGGAAATTCTGTCCCTGGGGCTCTCGCCGTTGGCGCTGCAAAATGGCGAGCCCTATCGGCACAGCTTGACGCTTGCCTGGGCCTTCGGCTTCATCTATCGCAAGTGTTCGTTCATCTACCCTTGCCAGGGCAATTTCTTTCACAAGGAAAAGTACTGCGGCCAGCCGCAAGCTTCCTTTATCGCCGGTACCCCGACCCTCAACCTCTATCACTTGCTGGGCATCCTCAAAGCCCTGGGGACGTTGTAATCCAGATCGCCCCCGCTTTATCCGCAGTGGCCTAACCCCAGGAGGCAAGGCGCCATATGTCCGTACAGAATCCGAACGAAAAACACCTCAAGGCACAGCTGATCGAGCTGGCGCAGCGCTATGCACAGCCCAGCCATATGCGCTCGACCTGGCAGATTGCGTCTACGGTGATCGCGCATTTCGCCTTGAACTATCTGATCTATCAGAACTGGAGCGGGCCGGTCTGGATAACCCTCGCCTTGCTGATGCTCAACGGCCTGTTCCTGTCGCGAATCTTCGTGCTGTTCCACGACGTCATGCACGGGTCTGCGTTTCGCTCCAAACGCGCGAGCGATGCGGTTGGCTCGCTGATGGGCTTGTTGTTCTTCATGCCGGCGCACCACTGGCAATACGAACACAACTTCCACCACGGCAGCACCAACGACCTCGCCCGTACCGGCGTTGGCGACATGCCCATTCTCACCGTCCGCGAATACCAGGCACTAAGCCCCAGGCGGCGCCTCTGCTACCGGATACTGCGCCATCCGGCTTTTCTCTTTACCTTCCATGCGCTCTACAAACAGCTGATCTTCACCCGCGTGGTCGCGGACAAGCGCTGGCCGCGCTATGTCCACCTCTCCGTGCATCTCACCAACCTCGCCATCCTGTCGATCGCACTGGCCCTTTTCGCCAGCGGCTTCGGTCTGGTGTTCCTGATCCAGCTACTGAGCTACGCCCTCGGCACTCCAGTCATGCTGTTTCTGTTCTACATCAACCACCATTTCGAGCAGTCGCGCTGGTATCAACCCGGCGAGTGGAACTTCATCGACTGCGCCCTGCACGGCTCATCGATCTTTCTCTTCCCACCGGTATTGCGCTGGTTCTCCGCAGGCATCGGCATCCACAACGTTCACCACCTCATACCGCACATACCCAACTACCGCCTGGAGCAGTGCTGGAAGGAAAACGCCATCTTCGCCGACGCGCAGGTGATCTCCTTCTGGGAGGGCTTGAAAGCGATGCGCCTACGGCTTTGGGATGAGCAGACAGAACGCTACGTGGGCAAGGAAAGCTACCGCCTCCCGTCTGCTGAGCAAGTCGCTGGGGCTGGGGTCACCAGCTTAGTCAACTGATCAAGACCGCATTATTGAACAGCATGCGCACCTCGTAAAAACAGGCTTCGCTATCCCCCAACGGCTCGCAGCAAGCGGAACGCTCGGGCGCAAGGCGGGCTACAAGGTGCGACCGACGCGACTGATCGTGGTCGAGAGCGGGCAGCCAATGACGTATCACATGCTGCGCCGGAGGTTCGACGCTGCCCGGCAAGCTGCCGGCGTCGATAAGGCGGCGTTCCAGATGCGAGACCTGAGAGCCAAGGCGGGAACGGATAAAGCGGAGTCCAGCGGGGATATTCGCACGGCGCAAAAGCAGCTTGGCCAAACTACTGTGGCGTTGACTTAGCACTACACCAGGCAGCGTCGCGGCGACAAAGTGACGCCGACGAAATAATGGAATTGCGGAAACGACTTTCAGAATTGCGGAAAAGCCAAGGATGGCGAGAAACTATAAGTCATTGATTTTAATGGTGCCCGAAGCCGGAATCGAACCGGCACGGGGTTACCCCCGAGGGATTTTAAGTCCCTTGCGTCTACCGATTTCGCCATTCGGGCGGTAGAGCTTTTCAACAAGGCCTGGACTATATACAGCCTTTGCGCGTCTCGCAAGGCATCCAGTTTTCAATAAAAAAGCCTCGTAAATCATAGATCTACGAGGCTTTTCTAATTGGAGGCTGAGGTCGGAATCGAACCGGCGTTCACGGATTTGCAATCCGGTGCATAACCACTCTGCTACTCAGCC
>CAMPJN010000028.1 GCA_946886875.1 uncultured Pseudomonas sp. | reverse complement strand
TCGAAGAAACCGCGCTGCAGACCAACCTGGAAGCGGCCGAAGAAATCGCCCGCCAACTGCGTCTACGTGACATCGGCGGCCTGATCGTCATCGACTTCATCGACATGACCCCGGCGAAGAACCAACGCGCCGTGGAAGAAAAAGTCCGCGAAAGCCTGGAAGCCGACCGCGCCCGCGTCCAGGTCGGGCGCATCTCACGCTTCGGCTTGCTGGAAATGTCCCGTCAGCGTCTGCGTCCGTCGCTGGGCGAAAGCAGCGGCATCGTCTGCCCGCGCTGTAACGGCCAAGGCATCATCCGTGACGTCGAATCGCTGTCCCTGGCAATTCTGCGCTTGATCGAGGAAGAAGCCCTGAAAGACCGCACTGCCGAAGTCCGCGCCCAGGTGCCGATCCCGGTTGCAGCTTTCCTGCTCAACGAAAAACGCAACTCGATCACCAAGATCGAACTGCGCAGCCGTGCGCGCATCGTCATCCTGCCGAACGATCATCTGGAAACGCCGCACTTCGAAGTGCAGCGCATCCGTGACGACAGCCCGGAAGCGCAATCCACCCTGTCCAGCTACGAAATGGCTGCAGCCATCGAAGTGGAAGAGCCACAGCCGGCCGCCGCCACCCGCACCCTGGTGCGCCAGGAAGCCGCGATAAAGGCCGCACCGCAACGTGCAGCGCCCACTCCGAGCGAGCCCGTTCACGAACAACCGGCAGCTAACATCGAGCCGAGCCTGTTCCGCGGCCTGGTGAAGTCTCTGGTCAGCCTGTTTGCCGGCAAGGAAGAAGAAAAGCCGCAGCAAACCGTCGAGAAAAAATCCGGCGAGCGCAAACCGCGTAGCGACGAGCGCCGTAACGGCCGTCAGCAGAACCGCAGCCGCGGTGGCCGTCGCGACGAAGAGCGTAAGCCACGCGAAGAGCGCGCACCGCGCGAGGAACGCCAACCCCGCGCCGCCCGCGAAGAGCGCGCACCCCGTGAGGAACGCGCGCCGCGCGAAGAGCGTGCACCACGCGAAGAACGCAGCCCACGCGAAGTAGTGGAAGTGCGCGAACCGCAGGAAGTCCGCCAGTCCCGCCCACCCCGCGAAGAGCGTCAACCGCGCGAGCGCAAGCCGCGTGAAGAGCGTCAGCCGCGCGAACTGCGCGAGCCGCTGGATGCAGTACCGGCAAATGCCGAGACAACCCCAGCGAGCGAAGAAGTACGCGCCGAACGCCCACAGCGCGAACCGCGTCAGCCACGTCAACCTCGCGAAGAGCGCCCAGCACGTAGCGAGCCGGCCGCGGCCGACGAAGAAGAAGTGTTGACCAGTGCCGAGCAACAGCAGGACGACGAGCAGGAAGGCAACGAAATCGGTGATCGCCCGCGTCGTCGCTCCCGCGGTCAGCGCCGTCGCAGCAACCGTCGCGAGCGTCAGCGCGATGCCAACGGCAACCTGATCGAAGGCAGCGAAGAAAGCGAAGAGAACCCGGAAGCGGCCGCCGCGCCAACTGTCGCCGCCAGCGCAGCAACCGCAGTTGCGAGCAATGAGGCAATTGCCAGTGCCGAAGCCGCACCTGTTGAGCAGCCAGTCGAAGCCGTAGCAGCTGTTGAAGAATCGCCGAAAGCCGAACAAGTCAGCAGCCCTGCCGTCGAAACGCCTGAGCCTCAACTGGACGCCGCAATCGAGGCGCCTGTTGTGAGCGAAGCACAGCCCGTGGCCAGCGAAGAGCCTGCACCGACCGCAGAGGAAGGCAAGGCTGAAGTTGTAGCCGCTGCAGAACCGATCGAAGCCGCACCAGCCGTTACGACGCCAGTTGCTGCCGAAGCAGAGCAGGAACAAGCGCCCGCCGTGGCAGTGAGCAGCACCGGTCGTGCACCTAACGACCCGCGCGAAGTGCGTCGTCGTCAGCGTGAAGCCGAGCGTTTGGCCCGCGAAGCTGCAGAAGCCGCTGCCGCAGCGCCAGCCGAAGTCGCGGCAGCAAGCCCTGAGGTTGTCGAAGCTGAAGCCGAAACCGCAGCAGAGCCCGCACAGGCTCAAGCCAGCGATGAAGCCAGCGACGCTAAAGCCATCGACGAAGCGCCAACTCCCGTCGTAGAAAGCCCTGCGGCCGAAGCTGAAGCCGAGCGTGAAGAAGAAACTGAAGAGCAGCGCGACGAAGCGGTCAAATCGCATATCTGACGCTGTTCAAGCAATAAAAAAGGGGATGCTTCGGCATCCCCTTCTACTTTCTGGATAAAGCTTAATCCGACCAGCCTGGGCACGGCTTACAACAGGTTCGGCTCTATCTCCAACTCAACCGCGAAACGCTGGGCTATATCCGCCTGGATGCGCTGCGCCAGCGCCAGCAACTGCTGCCCCGACGCCCGCCCGTGATTGACCAGTACCAGCGCCTGCAAATGGTGCACACCGGCGTCGCCTTCGCGAAAGCCTTTCCAGCCCGCCCGCTCGATCAACCAGCCCGCGGCCAACTTGACCCGGCCATCGGCCTGAGGATAGGCCACCAGATCCGCGTATTCGTAACGCAGATGCTCAGCCAGTTCGGCTGACACCAGTGGGTTTTTGAAAAAGCTGCCGGCATTGCCCAACTGCGCCGGATCCGGCAGCTTTTCGCTGCGAATCGCACAGATAGCGCGGCTCACGTCCATGGCCGTGGCCACGGCTACGCCCTGCTCGAGCAGACGCTGACGCACCGGACCGTAGTCCAGGTGCAGCGGCGCTGAACGACTGAGGGCGAAACGCACGCGCAGGATCACCCAGCACCCAGCTTCGCGCTTGAACAGACTATCGCGATAAGCGAACTCGCACTCCGCCAAGCTGAACTCGCGCAGCTCGCCGCTATGGCGATCCAGGGCGGTCAGGCCGGCGAACGAGTCTTTGAGCTCGACGCCGTAGGCGCCGATATTCTGCATCGGCGCGGCGCCGACGGTGCCGGGGATCAGGCTGAGGTTTTCCAGGCCGACAAAGCCTTGCTGCAGGGTCCACTGCACAAAGGGGTGCCAGGGTTCGCCAGCCTCCGCTTCGATCAGCACCTGGTCGCCGTCGTCCTGCAACAGGCGAATACCGCGGCTGGCCATGCGCGCCACCAGCGCCTCGACATCCTGGGTCAGCAACAGGTTGCTGCCACCGCCAAGCAACATCACCGACAACTGCCGCTGCGCGGCATAAGCGAGCGCCTCGCGCACCTGTTGATCGCCATGCACCTCGGTAAACCAGCGAGCCGAGACATCTACGCCAAAGCTGTTGTAGCGCTTGAGCGAAACTCCGGCTTGCACCTGCAGGCTCATAAACGCCCCTTGAGTTCGATGATCAAAGCGTCGCTGGCCTGCTCGATCAGATCCAGCACCTGCTCGAAGCCTTCCTCGCCGCCATAATAGGGGTCCGGCACCTCATCCAGGGCCAGCCGATAGCGGCGCAGAAACAGGTCCAGCTCGGCTGCACCCGCGCCAGGATGCAAACGCTGCAGGTGGCTCAGGTTGCTGCCGTCCATGGCCAGGATCAGATCGAAACGGGCGAAATCATCTGCGGAAACCTGGCGACCACGGAGCGCCGAGAGGTCATAGCCACGGCGCAGCGCCGCTTGCCGGGTACGGCTGTCCGGCGCCTTGCCGACATGCCAATCGCCAGTGCCGGCCGAATCGACTTCGATGCGCCCTTCCAGCCCGGCTTCACGCAGCTTATGGCGCAACACCGCCTCGGCCGTGGGCGAGCGGCAGATATTACCCAGGCAGACGAACAGAACGCGCATCAAGCCCCCAGCAGACAGCGAACGCGATCGAGGTCTTCCTGGGTATCGACGCCGGCAGGCGGTGCCTGCAACGCATCGGCGACGTGGATGCGCACGCCATTCCAGAGCGCGCGTAGCTGCTCCAGACACTCGCTGTCCTCCAACCAACAAGGCCCCCAGGCAACGAAGTCATGGAGGAACTGCGCGCGGTAGGCGTAAATACCGATATGCCGGCGATAAGGCACATTGGCCGGCAGTTGCGTGCGGTCGATGGCAAAGGCATCGCGCGCCCACGGCAGCGGCGCGCGGCTGAAGGTCAGCGCCAAGCCAGCGCGGTCGCTCACCACCTTGACCACATTGGGGTTGAACAGTGCCGCGACTTCCTCAATCGGCTCAGCCAGGGTGGCGATCGCAGCCTGCGGATTGGCCGCCAGGTTAGCCGCCACCTGATCGATGATAGCCGGCGGTATCAGCGGCTCGTCGCCCTGCACATTGACCACTATGGCGTCGGGCGTCAGGCCGAGGGCCGTTGCCACTTCAGCCAGACGGTCGGTGCCGGAGTTGTGCTCGATCCGGGTCATCAGCACCTCGGCGCCGAAACCGCGGCAGGCCTCGACGATGCGCATATCGTCGGTCGCCACCACCACCCGCTGCGCGCCGCTCTTGCTGGCCTGTTCCCACACATGCTGAACCATGGGTTTGCCGGCGATATCCTGCAACGGTTTACCCGGTAGGCGGCTGGAGGCGTAGCGCGCCGGAATCACAACGGTAAAAGCAGTGCTCATTTATTTATCCAGGCGCTCGTCGACATTCAGGGTACGGGCTTCGGTTTCCAGCATCACCGGGATGCCATCGCGCACGGGGAACGCCAAGCCGTCCGCTTTGCAGATCAGCTCGCTTTTATCGGCGGCCAGCTTCAGCGGGCCCTTGCACAGCGGGCAAGCCAAGATATCGAGTAGTTTCGGGTCCATGGGAAATCCTTGATTGAGCGCGACCGCTGAACGCGAGACGCTTAGGAACAGGAACGCGGTAATAAACGCTGCAATTGCCCATCGAACCAAGCGACGAAAGCGGCCGAAGGCTCGGCATCCACCGCCAGATACCACCAGTCTTCGGCGGCAAAAGCACGGCATTTGACCGCGTCCTTCTCCGTCATCAGCAACGGCAATGCCGGACTGAAATTCAACAGCTCGGCATCGAAGCGCGCATGGTCGGCAAAGGCATGCGTAACAGGCCGCCAGTGTAGCCGTTCGAGGGTCGTGAAGAAACGCTGCGGATTGCCGATACCGGCTACCGCGTGCAGGGCCTGGTCAGGTGGAAAATGACTCAGAGGGCGCCGCTCGCCGCTGCGCAGGTTGACCAACGCCCGCGGCCGCAAACTGAAGCCATAACCGTCGACAGAGTCCTCGCCAGCGCCGTTATAGAGCACGGCATCGACCGACTGCAGACGCTCGACCGGCTCGCGCAGCGGCCCGGCAGGCAGGCAACGGCGATTGCCCAGCCCACGAGCCGCATCGATCAACACCAACTCCAGATTGCGCGCCAAGCGGTAATGCTGCAGGCCGTCATCGCTGAGGATCAGATCCAACGGTTCCTCGGCCAGTAAAGCCGCCACCGCGCGACTGCGATCGGGGTCGATCATCAAGGGCACGCCGCTGCGCTGCACGATCAATAAAGGCTCATCGCCAGCCAGGCCGGCCGCTTGCTCGGCCCGCACCCGCCAGGGCAGCTGCGGCGGCTGGGCGCCGTAACCGCGACTGACCACGCCGACGCGCAGGCCGCGGCGGCGGCAGTGCTCGATCAGCCAGAGGATCAACGGAGTTTTGCCGGTGCCGCCAACGGTGATATTGCCCACTATCACAACCGGAACAGGCGCGCGGTAGATAGCGCCTTCGCCGGCCAGAAAGCGCCGACGCTTACGCTGTACCACCGACCGGTAAAGCGATTCCAGCGGTCGCAACAGACCGAGCGCCGGATGCCCGGCGTACCAGGCCGCCGTCAGGCGTTCGGCCAGGCTCATAAACCTATAGCCTTCAAGGCGTAGCCTGCGCCTCGACCGTGGTGATGCGCAGATGGGCAAAACCCAACTTGCCGGCAGCATCCATCGCCGTGATCACCGCTTGGTGCGGAGTTTTCGCATCGGCACTGATGATCAGCGGCAGGCTGTTATCGCCCGCCGACTCTTTCTGCAAGGCCGCCATCAGCCCGGACAGGTCGCTCTTCAGCAACGCCTGGCCGTTCAGAGCGTAACCGCCCTGGGCATCGATCAGCACTTCGAGTTGCTTCAATTCGGTCTGCTCTGGCGGCGTGCCGGTGGCGGCTTCCGGCAGATCGACCTTGAGCTGGGTCTCACGGGTAAAGGTCGTGGTGACCACGAAAAACAGTAGCAGGATAAACACCACGTCGATCAACGAGGCCAGGTTGATCTCGACGTTTTCCCGCGGTTTGCGCCGGAATTTCACGCCTTGTCCTCACCCAGATCGACGTCGCGATCGCCCTGCACCACTTCCACCAGCTTGATTGCTTCCTGCTCCATGCCGACCACCAGTTCGTCGATGCGGCGTTGCAGATAACGGTGAAAGAACAAAGCGGGAATCGCCACCATCAAGCCCGCGGCCGTGGTGATCAAGGCCTTGGAAATACCGCCAGCGAGCACCGGCGCGTTGGCCATGCCCGAGCCCATAAAGGAGCTGAAAATCTCGATCATGCCCAACACTGTGCCCAACAGGCCCAGCAGCGGAGCGATCCCGGCGATGGTGCCGAGGGCGTTGAGATAGCGTTCCAGCTCGTGGACCACTCGCGCCGCGGCTTCCTCGATGCACTCCTTCATGATCTCGCGACCATGTTTGGAGTTGGCCAGACCTGCGGCCAGGATCTGCCCCAGGGGCGAACTGGCACGCAGCTCCTTGAGTTTCTGATTATTCAGCTTCTTATCTTTGATCCAGCGCCAGACCTGACCGAGCAGGTTGGGCGGTGTGACCCGGCTGGGCCGTAGAGTCCACAGGCGCTCGGCGACGATGCCGGCTGCTGCGATCGAACACAAAATGATTGGCAGCATCATCCAGCCGCCTGCTTTGACCAGTTCCCACACGGTGGCAGATCCCCTTTGAAAAGTGGCGCCACTCTAGCATAGGGTCGCGGCCTCGCCGACCGCCACCGTTCTCATTTTTCTCGCCAAAAGCGCGACTGCCCCCGCAAACCCTGAGCAATGGCGAATGCGCCCAGCTGGATACGCACCGCGCCGAGTTCGACGTTATCGTAGAGGCGAGCCGGCAACGCGGCGTAGCGCTCGATCACCTCAGCATGCGGGTGCCCGAAGGTATTCAGGTGGCCGCGCGACAGCAGTGCGGCATGCGGCGCCACCGCCCGCACAAACGCCGGTGAAGACGAGCTGCGGCTACCGTGATGGGGCACCAGCAACCAATCGGCACTGACATCGAAGCCGCTTTCGAGCAGGGCCTGTTCGGCGTAGCTGTCGATATCGCCGGTAAGCAATAGGCGTTCACCATTGGCCTCGACCAACAATACACAGGATGCCTGGTTGCTATCCGCCGCCTGCGCCCAGCGCCAGGTCGCGAACTTTACGCCGTCCCATTGCCAGCTTTGCCCCGCCTCACAGGCGGATGCCTGCAACACTGCGGGCAAGCCACGGGGTTCGCCGCTGAGCACCCGCTCGACCGGCATGGCGCGCGCAACGGCCTGGGCGCCACCCGCATGGTCATTGTCGGCATGGCTGATCAGCATCAGGTCGAGTTTGTCTACGCCCCGCCCGCGCAGCGATGGCAACACCACTCGCTCGCCCATATCGAAATCGCCGAAACGCGCGCCGGCATCATATAGCAGGTCGTGCCCATGGGTGCGGAGCAACACTGCCGTACCCTGACCGACATCCAACATCCACACCTCGGCCTGGCCCGGCAGCGGGCGCGGGTTTGGGCTATAGAACAGCGGCAACAGCAACAACCAACCCATACCGCGCAACGGCACGCCGGTAGGCAGTAGCAGCAGCAGAACCCCACAGGCGACCAGCGCCCAGGACCAAAGCGGCAGCGCGCTGGGCAACCACGCCGGCAACCAGGCCGCCATCTGCCCCAACAGCACGAACAATAGTTCGAGCAAACCGCCGGCCAACCACAACAAGCCCTCGCCCAACGCAGGCACCGGTAATAGCAAGGTACCGAGCAACGCCAATGGCACCACCGCCAAACCGACCCAGGGCACCGCAAACAGATTGGCCAGAGGCGCACTGGCGCTGACCGGCAAACCCAAGGCCAACAAGAGAGGCAACAGCCCCAGAGCCATGGCCCACTGCGCCCGCACGAGGGTGCGCCACCATGACCAGGCGCCCAGGCGACCACCAAAAATCACAATCAACCAGGCCACCGCGCCGAAGGACAACCAGAAGCCCGGCTGTAAACTGGCCAGAGGCTCCAGCAACAGCACCGCGAGCAGCGCGATCAGAAACGGCAACCAGACACCGAGGTGACGAAAGCGCCATCGCCACAGCAACACCAATCCGACCATCACGCAGGCGCGCTGCACCGGCACCTCGAAACCGGCCAACCAACCATAGGCCAGGGCACCGGCAAAGGCGCACGCGCAGGCCCATGGCAACCAAGGCCAGTGCCGCGGCCACCAGCCGAGGCGCGCCAAGCCGGCCACCAGGCCATACAACAAGGTGGCGAGCAGACCGATATGCTGCCCGGATATCACCATCAAATGCACGGTGCCGGTATCCTGCAACAAGCGCCAGTCGGCCGTAGACAAGCCCGACGCATCGCCCAACACCAGAGCCGTCAATGCCCCTTCGCGACCCTGCCCATCGACCTGCAACAAACGTTGGCGCAAGCTGTCGCGCCAGGCTTTCGGGCCCTCCACCTCAGCCACCCGCTGGCCAGCTTTCACCGTACCGGTGGCGCCGATGCGTTGCGCCAGCAGCCAGGCCTCATAGTCGAAGGATTGTGGATTTACCAAACCATGGGGGCGCTTCAAACGCACCGCCAGGCGCCAGGTTTCGCCGGCATGCAGCTCAGGCCCGGCGTACCAGGCCAGGCGCAACCGAGCGGGCAAATCGGCGCGACGCGATTGCGCCGCAGTCAACTCGAAGCGCACCACGCCGTCGCGCACTTCCGGCAAGCCGACCACTTGGCCTTGCAGCCACAAGGTGCGTCCACCCAGCTCGGCGGCCAGACGATCATCCAGGGCAGACTGCGCCGAGAGACAGGCCCAACTAAAACCGAAGAGAAACAATGCCAGCGGATAGCTGCGATATGGCAACAGCATCAAACCGACCACCGGTAGCAGATACAACAACCACAACGGCGGCAAAGCAGGCAGCCAGCGCAACACCAACAAGCCCGCAACTAGCGCAAACATCCCTGTGCGCATCGATCGACTCCCACCCCGTCCTAGGGTCCGTTGAGATGAAGCGGCAAGCGACGAAACGCCAACAGCCCCCTAGGGATCATCTTAAGTTCGCCGCTTACTCATTTGCTGTCACAAACAGAGAAAGCAGTCTGCCAGTAACCGGTGCATAATATCGTTGCTTTTCAAGTAGCCAGAGCCCTTTCATGCCGCGTCGTTTATTCAAACGCTACATGCCAAATCCAGAGCGCATCAAGGGCAGCAAGTCCTTGCGTTTTCTTGGCGCGCTGATTCACGACCCCAATCTTTGGCACCTCAACCGCCACTCCGTATCCAGGGCCATGGCCATCGGCCTGTTCTGGGCGATGATTCCCATGCCGATGCAGATGTTGGCGGCCGCCTTCGTCGCCATTCCGGCGCGCGCCAACCTGCCCATTTCGGTTGGTCTGGTCTGGCTGACCAACCCGATCACCATGCCGCCGGTGTTCTATTGCAACTATAAGTTCGGCGCCTGGTTGACCGGCACGCCTCCCCTGCGGATGCCCGAACACATCACCCTGGGCTGGATCAGCCATGTTTTGCAAACCCATTGGCAACCCTTGCTACTCGGCTCTTTCGTACTGGGCCTGCTATTTGCCGGGATCGCCTACCTGGCGACCAACACCTATTGGCACTGGTGGGTCAGGCGCAGCTGGCGCAAACGCCAGGAGAAGCGCCGCGAACGTGACCGCCAACTCTAGCAGGCCGTTGAAAAACTACCTGCGTTGGCAACACTGCGTTAAAAACGGCGTCAAAATGCTCATTTACAGCTCGTAAACTCCGCTTTTTCGGCCGTTTTTGCCTTGTCTTGCCTGCCTCGTCTACGTTTTTCAGCGGCCTGCTAAAACCAAAAAGCCGTTACTCGCGTAACGGCTTTTTGGTTTGCAGGAAGGTTAGCAGAGCATGGCTCTATCGATCCGACGATCCAGCTCGCTTACTCGTAGCGCAAGGCCTCGGCCGGCTGAATACGCGAAGCCCGCCAAGATGGGTAGAGGGTTGCCAGAAAGCTCAAACTGAACGCAGCGCTGCAGATCAGCAATACATCACCGAGCTGCAACTGCGATGGCAGATTGCTGATGAAGTAGACATCCGAGCTCAATATCTGCTGGCCGCTCAAGCGCTCGACCCAGGCAACCAGCTGGCTGACATTCAGCGCCGCAAGAATCCCCAGCACCGCGCCGATCACCGTACCGATCAGCCCGATCACGGTGCCCTGCACCATGAAAATACCCATGATCTGCCGCGGCGTCGCGCCCAAGGTGCGCAGGATGGCGATATCGGCGCCCTTGTCGGCCACGACCATGATCAGGGTGGCGATGATATTGAACGCCGCCACCGCCACTATCAGCAGCAGCAGCAGACCGATCATGGTTTTTTCCATTTTCATCGCGCTGAACAGGCTGCCTTGAGTCAGCGTCCAGTCGCTGGCCTTGTAGCCCTCCCCCAGCGCCGCGGCGATTTCAGTCGAAACCTGCGGCGCCTGATAAAGGTCCTGCAGCTTCAGGCGCACGCTGGGAACTTCACCCGGCTGCAGACGCTGGATATAGGCGGCATCGGCAACATGGATCAACGCCAGGGAGCTGTCCAGTTCGGCGCCGACCTTGAATATCCCGACCACATTCAATCGCTGCATGCGCGGCGTGATCCCCCCCGGCACCGAGCTGACTTCGGGGACGATCAACGCCAACTTGTCGCCGAGCTTGAGCTGAAAGCGCCGCGCGGTAATCTCACCAATCACCACACCGAACTCGCCTGGCTGCAGGTCGCTCAAGCGGCCGCGCTGCATATGCTCGTGGATGATCGACACCCTGGGCTCCTGCTCGGGGTCGATACCTTGCAGTTGGATCGGCTGCATGGCGCCACGAAACGACAGCATGCCTTCCAGTTCGGCAAAAGGCGCAGCCGCCACCACCTGGGGATGCGTTTCGATCTGTGCGGCGACGGCCTGCCAGTCATCCAGCGGCTGCGAACCGGCGATGCTGGCATGGGGCACGGTACCGAGGATGCGCGTGCTCATTTCCTGCTGGAAGCCGTTCATCACCGACAGCACCACGATCATCGCCAGCACGCCCAAGGCGAGACCGATCATCGAGGTCAGCGAGATAAAGGAAATAAAGTGGTTGCGCCGCTTGGCACCGGTGTAGCGCATACCGATAAAGACACTCAGCGGGCGGAACATCAGGCAGCCACCAGCTTGCCGTCTTCCAGGCGCAGGATACGGTCCATTTTCTGCGCCAGCTCCATATCATGGGTCACCACCAGAAACGCCGTCTGCGAGGAACTGCTGAGCTCGCTCATCAAATCCTGAATGCCTTGAGCGGTATGGTGATCGAGATTGCCGGTCGGCTCATCCAGCAGTACCAGGCCCGGCCGATTGACCAGGGCGCGGGCGATGGCCACGCGCTGGCGCTCGCCGCCGGACAGCTCAGACGGCTTATGCGCCAGACGGTGGCCAAGGCCGACGCGCTCAAGCAAAGCGGTAGCGCGCTGGCGCGCCTCGGCAATCGGCGTGCGGCCGATCAGCAGGGGCATGCAGACGTTTTCCAGGGCGGTGAACTCGGGCAGCAGATGGTGGAACTGATAGACGAAACCCAATGACCTGTTGCGCAGCAGGCCGCGTTGCTTTTCGTTCAGCGCTGACAGCTCTTCGCCGGCCAGCCAGACGCTGCCGGTGCTGGGCGTGTCCAGACCGCCGAGCATATTGAGCAGGGTGCTCTTGCCCGAACCGGAACTGCCGACAATCGCCACGCGCTCGCCGGGGTGCAACTCGAGCTGCAGGCCTTCCAGCACCACCACCGACTGCGGGCCCTCGTCGTAACTTTTGCCGAGGTTGCGACAACTCAGAACTGCTTTATCTTGCATAACCTGATCACTCATAGCGCAGGGCCTCCGCGGGCTGGGTACGGGCCGCGCGCCAGGCTGGATAAAGGGTGGCGAGAAAACTGAGCAGCAAAGCCGCACCGCAGACCAGCAGCACGTCCTGCAACATCAGCTGCGAAGGTATGTAGTCGATGAAATAAACATCGGCATTGAGAAATTGAATTCCCAGAGCGGACTCCAGCGACTTGATCCCGGCGCTGATATTCAATGCCGCGAGAATGCCGAGTACGGCGCCTATGGCGGTGCCGAACACGCCGATCACCGTACCCTGGACCATAAAGATCGCCATGATCTGCCGCGGCGTCGCGCCCAGGGTGCGCAGAATCGCGATATCGCCTTTCTTGTCGGTCACCACCATCACCAGGGTGGAGATGATGTTGAACGCGGCGACTGCGACTATCAGCAACAACAGCAGGCCGATCATGGCTTTTTCCATGCGGATCGCCTGGTAGAGGTTTCCATGGGTACGCGTCCAATCGCGGGCGTAATAGTCGCGGCCGCCCAGGCTCTGCGCCAACTCCCAGGCAGTGCGCGGCGCCTGGAACAGGTCGGCGAACTTCAGCCGAATCCCCTGCACCTGATCGGCCTGCCAGCGTCGCAAGCGCGCCAGATCCTGGATGTGGGTCATGGCGATAAAACCATCGACCTCGCCCGCACCGACATGAAAGATTCCGACCACAGTAAAACGCTTGAGCCGTGGAAACATGCCGGCGGGGGTCACAGTGACTTCCGGCGCGACGAAGGTGATCTTATCGCCCAGGCTGACGCCCAGTTTCTCCGCCGCCTTATTGCCGATAACCATGCCGAACTCACCTGGCTTAAGGGCATCCAGCGAACCCTTGCCACCATCTTCGGGCTTGAAGAAATCGCCAATGATCGAGACCTTGGCTTCTTCGATCGGGTCTACCGCATTGATCAGTACTTTCTGCACCTTGCCTTCATAGGTGAGCAAACCCTGCATCTGACTGAAGGGGGCGACGGCCAGTACCTGCGGATTTTCCAGGGCGCGTGCACCGAGGCTGCGCCAGTCGTCGATGGGCGTCGCGCTCTCGACAGTGGCGTGCGGCACCATGCCGAGCACGCGGGTGCGCATCTCACGGTCGAAACCATTCATCACCGACAGCACCAGAATCATCACCAGCACACCGAGTGCCAGCCCGATCATCGAAGTCAGGGAGATAAATGAAACGAAATGATTGCGGCGTTTGGCACGGGTATAACGCGTACCGATAAATACGAATAGAGGTCTGAACATTTAGGGGCTTTCGAAGGAAAGAGGAACGTCCTTGTGGCGGGGTCTGGCCAGCAGCTTTACACTCAGATCACCACTGCTGCCATGGGTTCGCCATGTCGACTCAAGATGAAGATGATCGCCGCGAATACTATCGTATCGACGATACGATCGCACTGGATTTCACCCTGCTGTCCGGCGCGCAGGCATTAGCCAGTGACGAACTTCACGACAGTTCGCCGCTGTTCAATTTGCTCAGCGAATTGCATCTGATGGACTTCGAGTCCCAGCACTTGCTGCGCCATATCAACGAGCGCGACCGCACCCTGGCCAATTACCTGAAGGTGATGAACAAGCGTATCGACCTGCTCGGTCAGGCGGTCGCGCAAGGCCTGCTGCGCGATATCGGCCCGCCGCGACATGTCAGCCTGTCGGAGGGCGGCGTGAGTTTCAACAACGCGCAAGCCGTGCCCCTGGCTAGCCATCTGGCCCTGAAAATGGTGCTAATGCCCCAGGCCCTGGGCTTGCTGCTGCGCGCTAAAGTCGTGCACTGTCAGGCGCAAAGTAACGGCCAGTTCGAAATCGGCGCCGAATTCGAAGCCTTGAGCGATGCCCAGCGTCAACTGCTGGCCCGCCATATTCTGCAGCGTCAGGCCCTGGAACGTCGCCTGGCACGCGAACAGGAACAACCGCTGTCCTAAGGATGAGACCCTCCATGCCCCGCTTTTTATTGATGCTCACGTTATTCCTGCCGCTTGGCCTCAATGCAGAAACCTTGCAAATCCCCGTCGGTCAACAAGGTGAGGAAATCAGCGGCTTGCCCCGTCTGGGCGAATCCCGGCAAGCGGTACTGGAGCGCTTCGGCCTGGCCGACCAGGAACACCCCAGCGTCGGCCAACCTCCAATCACCCGCTGGGACTACCGCACATTCAGCGTGTATTTCGAGTACGACCATGTAATCAACAGCGTGCGCCATCACCAACCACGCAACGCCATGCCCGACAAGGAGTAAGCAGTGACCCTGATCTACGGCCACCGCGGCGCCAAAGGCGAAGCACCGGAAAACACCCTGGCCAGTTTCCAACGCTGCCTGGAGCATGGCGTACGCCGCTGCGAACTGGACCTGCACCTGTCGCGCGACGGCGAGTTGATGGTGATTCACGACCCGACCCTGAAACGCACCACCGGCCATCGCGGCAAGGTGGTCGAACATGAAGCCGATGAACTGGTGAGCTATGACGCACGCAAGGGCGGTCCCGGCTGGGTTCAGCCCTGCCCTATTCCGCGCCTGGCCGAGCTGTTCGAAAAATGCGACTTCGAACATTGGCAGCTGGAAGTCAAAAGCGCCTCGAAAGTACGCGCCGCGCGCACGGTCGAAGCCATCGCCGAACTGGCCAGGCATTACGGGCTAAGCGACAGAGTTAGCGTCACCTCCAGCTCGAGGGAAGTCCTAGGCGCACTGAAACGCCTGACACCTGAACTGTCGCGCGGCCTGGTCGCCGAGTACGCCTGGCTCGACCCGCTGAAAGTGGCCAAACACTATGGCTGCAATATGCTCGCGCTGAACTGGACGCTGTGTACCCCTGAGCGCCTGTTCAAGGCACAGAAGGCCGGCTTGCACGTCTCGGTATGGACGGTCAACGAACCGGCGCTGATGCGTCGCCTCGCCGATTTCGGCGTGGACAGCCTGATTACCGATTTTCCTGGTTTGGCCGTGGCCACCTTGCAACCCTAGGTTGAGTCGGGGCGCGCAGCCCTCACCATTCACCCACGACAAAAATCCCAGACAAAAGAAAACCGGCCACGCAGAGCCGGTTTTCTTGTTGCTGCCTGATCAGAAACTCTCCCGGTTTGGCCAGCGCCATGCCTGGGAGTCGCTGAACGGGTCCTCCCCGACCGGCTCAGCCCACCGGTCGGAGCCGTTCAAAAAAGCCGGTTGAGGCCATCGAACGCCGCTACCCGGTAGGCCTCGGCCATGGTCGGGTAGTTGAAGGTGGTGTTGACGAAGTACTTGATGCTGTTGGCCTCGCCCTTCTGGTTCATGATCGCCTGACCGATATGGACGATTTCCGAAGCCTGGTAGCCGAAGCAGTGAACGCCAAGTACTTCCAGGGTCTCGCGATGGAACAGGATTTTCAGCATGCCCACCGGTTCATGGGAAATCTGTGCCCGCGCCATGCTCTTGAAGAATGCCTTGCCCACTTCGTAAGGAATCCTCGCCTGGGTCAACTCGCGCTCGTTCTTGCCAATCGAGCTGATCTCCGGAATGGTGTAGATACCGGTCGGCACATCGTCGACGAAACGCCAGCTGTCGTTCTCGACGATATTGCCGGCCGCCGAGCGCCCCTGGTCGTAGGCGGCGCTGGCCAGGCTCGGCCAGCCGATCACATCGCCCGCGGCGAAGATGTTCGGGACCTCGGTGCGGTAATTCTGATCGACTTCGATCTGCCCGCGGCTATTGACCTTGACGCCGATATTTTCCAAACCCAACTGGTCGGTGTTGCCGGTACGGCCGTTACACCAGAGCAAGGCATCGGCCTTGATCTTCTTGCCGGACTTGAGGTGCAGGACCACGCCGTTCTCCACCCCTTCGATACTCTCGTACTCTTCGTTGTGGCGAATCAGTACGTTGGTGTTACGCAGGTGGTAACTCAGGGCATCGGAGATTTCCGCGTCGAGGAAGCTCAACAACTGGTCACGGTTGTCGATCAGATCGACCAACACGCCCAGGCCGCTGAAAATCGACGCGTATTCGCAGCCGATAACGCCGGCGCCGTAGATGATCAAACGGCGCGGCGTATGGCTGAGATTGAGGATGGTGTCGCTGTCATAAACCCGCGGATGATGGAAATCGACATCCGCCGGACGGTAAGGCCGCGAGCCGGTAGCGATGACGATCTGCTTGGCCACCAGCTTCTCGACCGCGCCGTTGGGGCAGACCACTTCGATGGTTTGCTCATCGGAAAAACTACCGGTACCGAAAAACACGTCGATACGGTTACGGGCGTAATAGCCGGTGCGCGAAGTCACCTGCTTGGCGATCACCCGCTCTGCGCTTTTCAGTACATCAGGAAAGGAGAACCAACGCGGCTCGCCGATCTGGCGAAACATCGGGTTGGTGTTGAATTGCATGATCTGCCGTACCGAATGGCGCAGCGCTTTGGAGGGGATCGTGCCCAGGTGGGTGCAGTTGCCGCCGACTTCGCGGCGGCTATCGACCACCGCGACCTTACGCCCCGCTTTGGCGGCGTTCATTGCCGCACCTTCACCTGCCGGGCCGGAACCCAGCACCACTACGTCGTAGTTATAGACCGCCATGTTTACTCCTTCAGATCACACCGGAGCGCTTATGGCGCACCCTCGGCAGGGCCAGCCCGCTGTCCGGGCTGGCAATCGATACGTCTATGCAGCCTAACTGTAAGTGTTACGCCAAACGATTAGCGCTTGGTCGCGTCGTAAGCCAGGTTATCGCCATCGCTAAGCGAGGAATCGCGATTGACCGGGTCGCGATTGACCTCCTCGCACTTCTCGCGGCTACCGCCGCAGATCGAACATTCCTTTTCGATACCCAGATTGGCGATACCACCGCAGGAACCCGCGATAGGCTTGCGCCCCATGATCACGCCAACGGCCATCAACGACACCACCAAGAGCATGGTGAGAAATACTATTAGCCAAATCATTGCTTATCTCCTGCAGCGAAAAGCTGCTCGAAAGCCACGGTGCTTCGTGTGACGAACCCCTTACCCTCACGGGTCACGAAAAACGCCGCTATACCCGCCTGTTCGGCGTAAGCCAGGCCTTTCTCCGGGCCAAGCACCATTAATAGGGTAGACAATCCATCGGCGCGCAAGGTCGATGGATTGGCCACGGTGACGGCCGCCAACTTGTGGCTGATCGGCGCCCCGCTCTGCGGATCCAGGGTGTGCGAGTAACGCACGCCATTTTCCTCGAAATAGTTACGGTAGTCGCCCGAGGTGGAAACCCCGTATCCATCCAGCTGCAATACCCGCTGTGCCACGCGCTGATCGTCACGCGGCGCCTCGATGGCGATGCGCCAAGACTGGCCATCCGGTTTTTTACCGGCCGCTTTGAGCTCGCCGGTGACATCCACCAGGTAGCTTTTCACGCCCAGCTCGAGCAGGCGAGCAACAATTCTGTCGACCGTATAACCGGCGGCAATACTGTTGAGATCCAGCTGCAGATCGACATCCTTGCACAGCTGTTGCCCTTCGATACGCAGGTGCCTATGGCCACTACGCTGACGCGCCTGGGCCAATTGCTCGGCGGTCGGCACACGCTCCACGCGAGCCTGCGGGCCGAAGCCCCAGAGGTTGAGCAAAGGTTCCAGGGTCAGGTCGAAGGCGCCTTGGCTCTCCTGCGACAAGAGCTGGCCGGCACGCACCACCTCGAGAATTTCCCCCGGTACCGCCACGCAACTGCCCGCGGCGGCTTGATTGAAGCTGGAGATGACGGAGTCGGCGCGATAGGTGGACATCTGCCGATCAACTTCGGCAAGAATCGCCTCGGTCTCGGCTTTGAGCTGTGTGGCGTCAGCAACGCCTTCGCCGCTAACATATTTGACCGAATAGGTGCTGCCCATGGTCGGGCCGCCGAACTCTTCGACCTTCTCAGAATGCAAACAGCCCGTTAGGGCTGCCGCAAAAGCGACAGCGATAACGGGC
>CAMPJN010000027.1 GCA_946886875.1 uncultured Pseudomonas sp. | reverse complement strand
GCGCCCCAGACCAGATGGCCGGCGACCGGGAAGCTGCGCAGGCAGTTCAGGCCGACCGGGTTGAGCACGCCGTTCTGCTGGTCGGTCATGGTGTAGGTGAAACCCTGGGCGCCGGAGAACGACGCCGCCAGCCCCGCCGGCGCCTTCCACACACCCCGTTGCACGTCGGTACGGGCCATGATGCCGGCCACCGCGCCGCAGGGCGCAAAGTCGGCGATGCGGTTTTCCGACAGCGGATCGGGCATGCGCAGCCGCGGGAAATACACCATGGCGTTGATCGCATCGTCGTTGCCGATCGCGCCACGCAGCGTATTCACGCCGGTTTCGGCAGTAGCTATCGCCGTGCTCGGAATGGCAGTCCAGGCGCTGGGCGAGTCGACGATCAGCATCGCCCGGCGGGTTTGGCAGTAGCTCGCGGCGGCGGCCCAGGTGGCGTTGGCCAGATCGACCGTACGGCTGAGGGGAGGGATGCACAGCAGGTTGAACAAATCGGCGCCTTCGAGGGCAAAGATGCCGGTGCGTGCGGCCTGGTTGCCGGTGATCTGCGCGTCGGTCAGGTCGCTGCCGTCGCCACCCAGGGTGCCGTCCGCCGTGGCGGTGCCATCCGGGTTGGCCACCGTGATCGTGCCGTCAGCGGGGCTTTCGGTGGCCGGCGCGGAGGTGCGTACATTGACCAGGGCCGACTGTTCGTTGAGCACGGTATCGACGAAGCGTGGGCTGAGCGGGTCGACCGAGACGTTGCGGAACGTCTCCGAAGCGACCGAGGTGGTCCCGCCGGGGCGATCCAGTTCTTCGATCAGCAGATTGAACAGCAGGGTATCGGCGGTATCGCGGGTCAGGTGATCGACAGTCGCGCGCAAGCGGCTGCCCCAGGTACCGGGGCTGGCGGCTTCGAGCAGCAGGGCGCCGCCGGCGGTATCCAGGGACAGCGTCGCCGAGGTGGCCGCCACGTCGCCGTTGAATACCCGCACGATCAAGGCATCGCTGCCGCCGTGCTGGAAGAACTGGTTGACCGCGTAACCCATGGTGCTCGGTTGCCAGAGATCGCCGAACAACCGCGAATACTCGGCGAAACTCTGCACGCGCACCGGCTGGTTCACCGGCCCGCGCAGCGCACGACCGACGAAGGCGGTGATGGAGGTGGCGACGCCGGTAATGGTGCGCACCCCGCTGGGTACTTCCTCAATGTATACGCCGGGATAACTCAAGACTGACGGCATGGGCATGACTCCTCGATAAGCGTCAATGAACGGCCACGGCTCGACGAGCGCGAAAAACCGGACACGAAACTACTCAGTGCACAGCTGATGGCGATGCGGTCTGCATGACTGCGAACAATCGGGGAGGACGAGCGTGTTGGCGAGATGCGGCAAAGAAGTGGAGCGGGCTGCTGTCCTTTCCTTGTACAGCTCGGCCTTCACACGGGACTGCTGATACCCGATGCCCATACGGGCCGTAAGGTCTGATTCGAAAACCTAGCACAAGGATTTTGGACTGCAACCGGAGGGATTTCAGGTTGCCGGACCTGCAAATCAAAATGCCAGTACAGAGAATATTCGCTACTTCTCAATGTCACTATTAGGCCTTTAAAGGCTCTACAACGGTACTTTGCGCGACGTGCTAGCGAGGCGGACGGCGCACGGTGTTAACTCGGACTTGTTGGCCTCATTCGCGCTTGCTCCAAAGCGATAGGCTGTTTATGTCAATTCAATCTATTAGCCACATAGCCGTTCATCGGCGCCAAGCGAGGCGTTGATCAACGCTATTCGGTGACGCAGGTTTCACCAATTCGGCGCAATGCCTGGGCATCGGTCAGGACGACTTCGCGGCCATTGATCTCGATCAGCCCGCTGTTGCGGTACCGGCTGAACAGGCGACTGACGGTTTCGATGCTCAGACCCAGATAGCTGCCAATCTCGCCGCGAGTCATCGGTAAATTGAAGCGCACAGCGGAAAAACCGCGCCGGCTGTAACGCTGCGAAAGGTTGAGCAGGAAGGCCGCCAGGCGTTGCTCGGCGCTCTCGCGTTGATGACAGAGCAGTGCCTGTTCGGCGTGAATCTGCTGGCTCAGACGTGTCAGTAAATGTTTTCGCAACAACGGAATGTTGCCGCACAACTCCTCCAGTTGGCCGAAATAGACCGCGCACACCAATGAGGTTTCAAGGGCTACCGCATAGCTGCGGTGAAACTCAGCGCCAAAAGCATCCAGGCTTAATAACTCGCCGGGGAAATAAAAGCCGGTGATTTGTTCCATGCCTTCGGTACTGAGCAGGTAGCTCTTCAGGCAGCCGCTACGCACGGCATAGACCTGCTGCATGCAATCGCCGGCGCGGAACAGATAGTCACCCTTATGCAGCAGACGGTTGTGCTTGACGATGCCATCGAGCCGGGCGACATCGCTATCCGCCAGTGCCACCGGTAGGCAATAGCGGCTGATAGCGCATGTTTGACAATGGGCTTGGGCTTTCAAGGATCGTTTGGGCGTATCGCCATATTGATCGGTGTCCATGATCGGAGTGCATCTCGGTAATTAGACGCCACTGCATTCACTATTGGTGTCCGCTCCCAGGGAAAGGTTACTTACAACCAGCTGCCGCCCGTCCGAAAGCACCGCCCGTAGCCGGCTCAGGGCTGCGCAACCCTATGGGTTTGATATGGATCAACGCGAAACGGAAGTGTGGGCAGATTCTGATGACATAACCCTAAAAAGGAGACTGTCATGGCCCATAGCAAAATTCTGTTTCGCAGTGCGGCGCGCGAAAAAGTCCTTCGCGGAGCCACCCAATTGGCGGACGCGGTGCGCGTAACCCTCGGTCCTAAATCCAAATCCGTGCTGATTCAGAAGAAGTGGGGCACCCCCATCGTCTGCAACGATGGTGTCAACATTGCCAAGCTGGTGGATTTGGAGGACCCGGAGGAAAACCTCGGTGCGCAGATGCTGCGTCAGGCTGCCGAACGCACCGGCGAGGCGGTGGGGGACGGTACCAGCACTTCAACGGTGCTGGCCCATGCAATTCTCGCTGACGGCATACGTAACGTGGTGGCTGGCGCCAGTGCTATCGATCTCAAACGCGGCCTGGATCGCGGGCTGCGGCTAGCCATTAGTTCACTGCAGGCACAATCCAGGCCGGTGCGCACACCGAAGGAAAAGGCCCAAGTCGCGACCATCTCGGCGCACAACGATGGAGTGATCGGCGAGTTGGTGGCCAAGGCCCTGGAGAAAGTCGGTAGCGAAGGGGTGATCAGCGTTGAGGAGTCCAAGACCACCGAAACCGTGGTCGAGGTAGTCGAGGGTATGCGTATCGATCGTGGTTATGTCTCGCCTTACTTCGTTACCGATACGGAGAAGATGCAGGTTGTGCTGGAAGATGCCTATGTGCTGCTCAGCGACCAGAAAATCGGCTTGCTCAAAGACCTGATTCCGCTGCTGGAGCAGATAGCCAAGAGTGGTCGGCCGTTACTGTTCATTGCCGATGACATCGAAGGCGAAGCCCTGGCCACACTTATCCTCAATCAAATTCGTGGGGTATTGCGTGCCGTTGCGGTGAAAGCCCCCGGCTTTGGCGACAGGCGCAAGGAGATGCTCCAGGACATCGCGGTGCTGACCGGTGGCCAGGTGATTTCCAGTGAGCTGGGGTTGCGTCTTGAGCAGGTCGAACTGAGCCAACTGGGCAGCGCTAGACGAGTGGTGGTGGATCGGGAGAGCACCACGCTGATCGATGGCGCTGGTGGCCGCCCAGCAATCGAGACCCGACTGCAGCAGATCCGTAACCAGGCCGAAAAAGCCGGCAGCGATTATGACCGCGAGAAGCTCCAGGAACGCCTGGCCAAGCTGTCTGGCGGGGTTGCGGTAATCCGTGTGGGGGCGCCTACCGAAGCCGAGATGAAAACGCGCAAAGACGCGCTCGACGATGCCATTTCCGCCACTAAAGCGGCCATCGACGAAGGCATAGTGCCAGGCGGTGGTCTGGCACTGTTGCGCTGCGCACCGAGCCTGATAGCCGAGGAGGGTGGCTGCGAGGGCGATGAAAAGACCGGCCTGCAGATACTTCGTCGCGCATTGGAGGCTCCCGCCAGGATCATCGCCGAGAACTCTGCGGTGGACGCCGGCGTGGTGGTCGCGCGGATGCTCCAGGAGCGAGGCGATGTCGGTTTCGATGCCGCGGCCAATCAGTATGTGGATATGTACCAAGCCGGCATTATCGACCCGACAAAGGTGGTACGGACCGCTCTGGAAAATGCCGTTTCGGTTGCCAGTGTGCTGTTGCTGACCGAGGCGACCATGACTGAAATCCCGGAGAAGGAAAGCCCCGCGGAACCGCCATTTCCGACCTGATCAGCTGGCAGCTCAGCGCGCGGCGGGCCAGACCAGGGCGAAGCTGTTATCGCCGGTGGGGCGAACCGTACAGGAAAATTGCGCGCTTTCTCGTTGCAAGGTGTCCTGCAACCATTGGCGATCAGCGCCTTTGGCCTGCTGAATACTCAGCTGGCGTTGGCGGCTGGGCAGCAGTTCCAGCGCCAACAGGCGGCCGTCGCTGGCCAGATCGGCAAAATACAACAGGCCCAGCTCGCCGCGGTAGGCGTCATGCCCGTCGATGCCCTCGTAGTCGTTCAGCAGGTCGCCACAGCCATAGATAATCAGGCGTTGGCGATACACTTCCAGGCCCTTGATATGGTGCGAGGAATGGCCATGCACCAGGTCCACGCCGGCGTCATCGATCAGCCCGTGGGCGAAGCGCTGCTGCGTCGGCGCTATGGCAAAGTCCCAGTTACCGCCCCAGTGCAGGGAGACCAGCACTCGGTCGCCTGGCTGTTTGAACGCGCCAATGTGCTGGGCGACATGTCGTACGCTACGCGATGACAAATCGTCGAGGCGCGCGACGCCAGGGCGTTGCTCGCTGGCCGCCCAATCCGGCGGCACACCGCAATCGCCGGTGGCAAAGGCGAATACCAGCAGGCGCCCGCCGTCGGCCAGCGGCACAATTGCCGGGGCCAGTGCGCTGTCGCGATCCAGGCCTGCACCGACATGCCCGAGGCCATGGGCATCGAGGCTGGCCAGGGTCTCGACCAGTCCGGCTTCGCCCCAGTCCAGCACATGGTTGTTGGCCAGCACACAGCAATCGATACCCGCCACGTCGAGTACCGGCATATTGGCTGGATGCATCCGGTAGTTGATGCCTTTGGCCAACGGCGAGCCGTTGTCGGTCACTGCGGTTTCCAGATTGACCAGGCGCACGTCCGGTCGGCGTTGCCTGAGCGCCTCCAGGACCATGCCCCAGACATAGGTGAACGCCACCGGCCGTGGGATCGCACCGTTGCGCCGCTCGGCCAGTTGCACATAGTCGCGGGCATCCTTGACGTAAGTTTCATAAAGACGAGGGTCGCCGGGGTGGGGCAGGATTTGGTCGATGCCCCGGGCGCACATCAGGTCACCTGCGAGGAACAGTCGCGCCATTGAGGAGTTGGCAGACATACGGACCTCCGTTTTCGATGGGCTTGCACGTTGAAGCGCGATCCACCGGCAGAGCAATCATTCGGCGTGTCGATCAACGGCAGCGGGTCGTGAGCGCCGGGAGTGGGTCGAACTGTCATCGCGTCGGAGCCTGGCAATCCAAACCATATTGCCGGGCCAGGATCGACGCCACCGCCGTGCTGCTGTCGATGATCTGTAGTCTTCGCGCCACCAGTTCGGGCTCCAGACGAAACGGCGGCACGCTGTCGCAGATGACGATGGCGTCCAGCAATGGGCTGTCGAGCAGCGCGCTGCCACCGGTGAAAAGACCGTGCACCGCCGCGGCGAAGATCCGCTCGGCGCCGGCGTTCCGGCAGGCCTGGGCGGCGCGCAGCAGGGTGCCGCCGGTGCTGATCAGGTCATCGACTATGATCGCCAGCTTGCCCTGTGCATCGCCCACCAACAGGGTGCCGGTAACCTGATCATTGCGCCGGTACTTCTCCATGAACGCGCTGCCCACCGGGCGACCAATGCGTTGCTGCAACTCTCTACGGAATAGTTCGACGCGTTTGGCGCCGCCGGCGTCGGGGGAAACCGCCAGCACTTCGGCATCGCCAACAAGTGGGGCGAAATGCGCGGCCAGCAGCCCGGCCCCTGACAGGTGCTGCGTTGGAATGCGAAAGGCATTATCGAAGGCCGCCAGATTATGTACCTCAAGGGCCGCCAAGCCATCGACCCCGCAGGCTTCGAACAGCGTGGCGACATAACGGCTGCTGATCGGGTCCTGGTGGGCGGTGCGGCGCTCTTTACGGGCATAGCAGAGGTAGGGCGTAACCACCTGCAGATGGCTGGCGCCCGCATCCTTCAGGGCGCCGCAGAAGAACAACAGGCGACACAGCTTGTCGTTGACGCTGTGCTGGCGGTCGCCATAAAGGCTATGGAACACCACGACTCGCCGGCCGTCGACCTCATCGAGGGCACGTATCTTATGTTCGCCGTCCTCGAAATTGCGCTCTTCATGAGCGGCCAGTTGGCAACCGAGCCGCTGTGCCACACGGGTGGCGTAATCCTCTGTACCGTTCAAGGCAAACAGCAGCGGAAAGTCCGTAGTCATATGACCTCCAGGGGGTGGGTTCACCAGGAACGTTTCGACAAGACGTTGTCGTGGTACAGATAGGCTTTGGCTTGTTGGAGCAACGCACGCGCGCGCAAACCTTTGTCCTGTTGCATCGCGATGTCCTGCTGACGGGTAAAGCTGCAGGCGAGGCTATAGCTGCGGGTGGCGGCGCGTACCGAGAGGAACAACGCCAGGGAGCGATAGTTGCCGGCTGTTTTGTTGTGTCGTTGGTAGCTGTCCAGCAAGCGCTCGCTTAGCTCTATGAGGCCGTGGTGCTGTAGATCCATCAGCACGAAGGCCAGGTCATAGAGCACATCGATACAGGCGATTCGCTCGCTGAATTCGATGCCGTCGAACAACGTCGGACGCCCATCGAACAGGCAGATATTGGCCAGACGCAGATCACCGTGGCAACGCCGTACCTGGCCTTGCATGCGGCGCTGGTCGAGCTCTGCGCCAAGGCTCTCGAGTACTGAATGGGATATATGGTGCAGCGCCTGCACCGCCACTGGATCGAGCAGTTGGGGGTAGCGACTCAGCTCACGATGATTGGCTTCGATAGCCTCGCGAATACCGGCGGCACCGCCGAATTTCGGGGCAATTTCAGCCAGGGCATGGAAGCGGGCGATTTCCTCGCCGAGCCGCTCCATCAGCGAACTGGTCAATTGACCTTCGCTGGCCATTCGCTCGAACAAGGCATTCTGCTCGAAGCGCCGCATCACCACTACCCAATCCAGGGTTTCGCCTTGGCCGTCGAACTCCAATTGGCCGTTCTTGCCGCGGTTGATCGAACGCACCGCCAGATAGAGGTTTGGTGCGGTGCGGCGGTTCAGCAGCAACTCCGCATGGCAAGCGCGGTCGCGGCTCTCCAGGCTGAGAAAGTCCAGTGCCGCATAAGCAACGGCGCGTTTGAGTTTGTAGGCGTAAGCGCCGTGCAAAAAAATCAACGAACCGTGGGTTTCTACGCATTCCACCGGCTCGACGGGCGTCCCGTAGCTTTCGGGACGCTCAAGAAAGTCGATCGTCTCTTGCTGGCTATTCATGACAACCCCCGACTGGTGAACCAGTGGGCAGTGAGCGAAACCACCGCCAATCGCTTGGCTGATAGCGAGCATGCGCTGTGTGCAGGAGCTGTGGTTTGACCTTGATCAACCCAGGATAGAAACGCTGCCACCCTTGGCTTTGACGAAAATCAAAGCATTTATCACGGTGCACGGGCAGGCTGACAACTGAGGTTTCGACGTGCCACTGGTGAAAGCCTTGGGATCAGAGGCAAGCGAAGAAAATTCGACCTTCTTGCGGAGATGCCAGATGAGCCAGTATCAACGTCTATTGGTGATTGCCGATCCAGCCTTGCGCCATTGCGCAGCCTTGCAGCGTGCAACGGCGCTGGCCCAGGCGAGCGGCGCGGCGCTGCACGTCGCGTCCTTCATAGAACCTTTCGCCAGCTTGCCGCTGTTGGATACCAGCATTAACCAAGCGACCCGCGAGCGCTATTTGCAGGAACACCGCGCCTGGCTGGCGGATCAGGCTGCGCTGCTGCGTAGCAAGGGTTTAACTGTGACTACCGAGGCGGTCTGGACCAAGCAAACCCTGGAAGAGATCCTTCTGCATGTAGCGGAAATGCAACCCGACATGCTGATCAAGAACGTACAGCACGAACCAGCGTTCAAGCGCGCCTTTATCACCCCACTCGATTGGCACCTGCTGCGGCACTGCCCGGTGCCAGTACATCTGGTCGGCATTGGCGGTCGACCGTTACCGCGAAAAGTGGTCGCGGCGGTTGACCCCAAGTACCAGGAGACACAAAGCGACGGGCTCAACGAACGAATCATCGACGCCGCCCATGGTCTGGCCTTGCAATGCGACGCCGAACTGCATTTGTTACATACCTATGATTTGTCGCCGGCCTATCCCATCGATATGAGTGGCGGCGGCTTGACCTGGCCGAATGTGCTCGATGACTTGCAGCACTCGCTGGAGGCGTCTTTTATTGCATTCGCTGAACGTTATGGGGTGCCCGCCGAACGGCGGCATTTCATCATGGGGCCGCCAGTCAGAGCCCTCTGTGATTTCGTCCGTTTTCACCAGAGCGATGTGCTGGTGATGGGCAGAGTGCAGAAAGAAGGGCTGGATAAGTTGATTGGCAGTACCACCGAGCATGTGCTGTATCAGGTTCCTTGCAGCATTCTTGCCGTCAAATAACAGCATCCACTCAGCAATGCCCCGTTGCTGTCGGCACCTTTGCTGCTCAGCTTACTGAGGAACGTATCGGGGCAGGGCGGGGCGCACCTTGCGGCCCCGCAACGGAGCGCAAGGTGCCATCAGTCAAGTTCAATCGCGCTCCCAACGGATGCTGACGTGGGTTTCGTCATCACTGTAATGGTACTGGGAGCGACCTTTGTAAGCGGCATTCAGCGCATGACCGATACGGTTAGCCAGGTGCATGCCGGTGGTGGTGACTTCAAGATCTTCGCCCTGATCTGTCACCTTGAGCAAACGCTCAAGCGCGTGAGCGGCCTTTTCCGCCGCCTCGGTGTTATGGATCAGGTTGATAATTTCCGTGCGATGCTCGCGCAAGAATTTCCCGCCCAGATGCAGCGTGCCGGCAGGGTGGTTATCGGCAATACGCCGGCAAGCCGGACAGACAATGCTGTGCGCATCCGCCGGCATCGCGGAGCGCCAATACCAATGACCGCGATGATAGACAACGCCGCATTGCGAGCAGATTGCGGTACCGGTGCTGGGCAAATCGAGATAAGGGTCGCTGTGGTCGGGCTTGAACAGTTTGTCTTTCTGGCTCTGCTGATATTTGTCCATGATCGGCTCCTGCCTGAGAGGGTAAGCGGCTATCGTCTGTGCTCATGGCGACCCTCCGGCCTTACCGCTGTAATACAGCCGAGAATCACAACGCCTCCCTCTTATTTGCGCCGATCAGACCAGTTGCACATTGATTTACATCAAACAGGCCATACGCCTACCGATCATTGGCGCGCAATACCCAGAGGCGTTACCTTGAAGGCAAGCCTGGAGTGCCTTTCTCACGCCCGACGCATGGCGCCGAGTGGAGTTTCGGTATAGGCACAGTGCGTGCCATGGATGTGCAATGCCGGAAACGCATGGCTATATTCAGACCCTCCTTAGAAAATAAACTCTTCTTCGGTAGGCTGGTGCAGCTGGCCTCCAATTGCATTGCCGAGCAGATAGGCGCTTATTTTTTCCGCGATCATCATGGTCGCGATGTTGGTAGGGTTTGCAGGAATGGCCGGCATTACGGACGCATCTGCGACATGGAGATTTTCGCATCCATATACTTGTCCTCGCTGATCAACAACGGCCAGGGCGTCGCTTTCGGGCCCCATTTTCAGCGTCCCTGTTGCGTGCCATGATCCCCGGGCAAATGTCCTGATGTATTCCTCGAGTAAAGCGTCGGAATCAATTACGCGTTGGTTCCAGGCGAAAATACGCGAAACATGACGGTTGAATTCTGTCGTATGGGCGATCCTCCAGGCTAATCGTGCTCCGACTTTCAGCCTGTCCAGATCACTTTTGGCTGTTGCAACATTTAAAAAGATATCGGGTTGCGCTTGTGGGTCTGCATTGGGGATTTGAACTCTTCCTCTCGATTCAGGCTTGGTCAGGACCAGGGTGAGGGACATCGCAATATCTGTCCCAAGCACCAGTTTCAATTCCGGAAAATGTTGGGTTTCCATGGAGTTGACGGCATAAAGCTGCAGGTCGACATCGGCACTTTGCGGGCCGGATGAAGAGCAGCGCAGCAGGGTCTGATGAACATCTTCCCCAGGCTGACAGAGCCCAGGCTGAGGCACCATCCAGAACCCTAGCGAGGTATGATCTGTCAGGTTCATTCCCACGCCTGGCAGCGCAATAGTTGGGGTTATGCCTGCTTTAGCCAGCGTCAGAGGATCACCTATACCGGAGCGCATAAGTATGCAAGGCGATTGAATGGCACCCGCGCAGAGGGTGACACGCTTCGCAGTTAGTTTCTGCGAGCGGCCATTCGCGATTATTTCAATCCCAGTTGCCTTGCTGTTTTCAATATTGATTCGGTTAACCAGCGTGTCGGCCATCAAACGGAAATTTCTTCGCAAACGTGCCGATGACAAATAGGTCAGCGCGGTGGATTGACGCAGTCCTCCGGCAATGTTTCTCGGAATTATTCCTATGCCTTGCCGACGTACTTGGTCGGGTTGATAGCCTAAGTCGATAGCTTCGAAAGCAAGCTGTTGGCAAGTATTCGCGAAACTGCTCTGCACCCTGTGCAGTTGAGATTTCGTCGGCATATATAACTCGATGCTGCCAGTTTGCGGAGCAATGACTTTTTCTAGATAGGGTTTTACCTGGTGCCAGGCCCAATCCGGATTCCCTTGTGCTATCCAAGCCTCCATATCCTGACTGTCAGGAGGCAAGGCGAGGGCGCCGTTAATTGCGGAGGACCCGCCAACCAGGCGGCCCAGGGGATAATGAAAGCGGGTTAAGGCGGGATCTCCGCTGAGGCTTGTTTGCAACGCCGTTCTGGCCATCCCCACTTTACTGGCCAGCGATGAGTGCCCAAACACCCGTGCTGCGTCTTTCAGATTTGCGATCAGGCCCGTGTCGCGGACATAGGCTTTGAAATCCCAGTTATAGCCACTGACAACCGCCTCATGGGTCGTAGCCAGTTCTTTTGCTGGTGGTGAACTGAAACAGTCCGGCCCCGCTTCCACCAGTAATACCCGACGTGATCCATCTTCACTAAGCCGGGCGGCAACAACAGCGCCGGATGAGCCGGCGCCAATGACAATTTCATCGTAATCGAACACACACAGGCTCCTTGCTGATGACTCGGCGGCTACAACCGCCAAGCTTCGATAGGGCCCGGGCACGAAACCGTTCTTTCCGTCCGGCAATTTGCATGGCAGGCAGCCGATAGGGTGGGGCAGGCCGCATCGTCAATTCCATTGCCGGAAACCGGCCGCCATTTTTTCGGCCACCATGATGGTGGCGAGGTGCGGCGGGGCGCTGGGGGCGCTCGGCATGACCGAGGCGTCGGCGACCCAGAGATTGTCGACGCCAAAAACCTGCCCCTGTGGGTCCACCACCGCACCGGCATCAGGCGATCTGCCCATTTTCACCGAGCCGCACAGATGGGCACTCGGACGCACGTAGGCCATGATCGCTCGCTCCAGAACGGCGTCGGATAAAAACATCCCCTCAGTCCAACCCAACATATGCTCGAACAAGGGCCGAAGTTGCGGCTGTTGCAGCAGTTCCCATGCCAGACGGACGCCATGTCTGAGAGGGGAAATATCTCGCTTGTCAGAAAGAAGATTCAGCACCACCTTCGGCGCCGCATAAGGGTCGGCAGAAACAATTTGGAGATAACCGCATGACCGGGACTTGACAAGGCAGACGGCCAAACCGGCGACAACCGACAGCCCCGCGGTCGATGGACGCGCAGCAAATGCCGTATAGAAGTCGCCGGCCATCATGCGCATGTGTATATCGTTGGCGTAAGAGGATGCCTGGGATGAGCAACGCAATAATGTCCCGTATGACGGTTCCTGCGCCCCGCATACGGCAGGCTTTGGTATTCCCCAGATACCAACACTGGGATGGTCCATAAGATTTTTGCCAACGCCAGCCAAGGGCATTACCACCTTGATACCGAGCGGCTCGAGTATTACGGGGTCGCCAATGCCGGAGCGCATAAGCAGCGCGGGTGTGTTGATCACCCCGGCACAGAGCACGATCTTGTCCGCATGGATTCGGTACTGCTGCCCTTGCGCTTCAACCTCGACCCCTTTACAGCGCGAGCCGTCACCCCAGATGAGTCGGCACGCATGCGCGTCAGTCAGGATTGACAGATTTTTGCGTGCCCGTGCCGAGGCGAGATAGGTCATGGCTGACGACATGCGCACGCCATCGATGACGTTCTTCGGGATCATGCCGATCCCCGGGGAGTCTGGATTGTTGTGGTCATCGGTTTCAGGGAAACCATGAGCGACACAGGCATCCACCATCGCCGCCTGCAATAGCGTCAGGTTTTCTTTTTTCTCACGCCGGATAGGTACCGGCCCACCCCTGCCGTGCAAACACTCAGGCGCGATAGGATCATCTTCGAGTGCCCGGAAATAAGGCAGTACCTGCGACCACGACCAGCTTGGCCCGCATTCTTGCGCCCATTCGTCGTAGTCTGAGGGCATTCCCCTCAACGCTTGCACAGTATTGACAGCAGAAGAGCCGCCCAGCAGTTTGCCGGCCTCGTAATCCCAGGTACCTGCCCTGGCGCCATCGCCCTTGATAAAGGAATTGATCTTCCAGTTCAGGCCAGGCCTGACTGCCGGATAAGTCGCGTCACGAACCGCCAACCTCGCCGCCTCCGATGCGGGCTCCTCCGGGCCTGCTTCCAAAAGTAATATCTTGCGCTTGCCGTCCTCACTCAAACGACTGGCGACAACCGCCCCGGCGGCACCGGCGCCGACGACGATGACGTCAAAGCGCTCGGCCGCCAAGTCGGCACGAGGCATCATGGAGCCACTTCCCACGCAACGGATTGCTTCTCGCGCTGACGGCCTAGAAACACCCGGCCCAAGGCGTAGACGATGCAGTAGATACCACCGATTACCACCGCCGGAAGAATCGTCTTGATGATGTGGGGCGTGCCGGTCAGCCAGTG
The DNA here is from genome assembly GCA_946886875.1 of uncultured Pseudomonas sp. Next base: position 4,739 of record CAMPJN010000027.1, on the reverse strand, counting down.
AGCAAGGCTCTGGACGGCGGCGATGAATACGCTGGTTGAGGCCGACGCGGCGGCGAACCGCAGGGTTTTCGCCGCCGCACTGGCGACGAAGAGGATGTATTCGATCAGCATCGTGCTGAGGTAAGTCATGGCAAAGCTGCATAGACCTTGAACCAGACCGGCCGGCAGGCTTTTTCCCCAGCCGAATTCGTGGTTCGCGTAAACCGCCCAGCTGCCCTGGATGAAAAAGGCGACGCAGGAAATAAGGAATGCCTTCCTATTCACATTGTTTTGATTCATGTGGTTCGCTCTTGGAGTTTGCATTGATCACCAACCGGCATTCAGACGGACAGCGCGCCAATAGTGCGGCGGTGTGAGTTGGGCCAGTCTCGATGCATATCCGTGGTCCTCAAGGTAATGCGTGTGAAACCCATGCTTGCTGAAAATATTATCCACCGCCATGCCCACGGACCTGTGGCTGAACAGCAGCTTGATCAGCGCTTCCTCACGTTGCGACAAGCCGTCAACGTGCTGTATGCACTGCGCCTTCCACTCGTCGAGCGACACCAGCGGCGGTTCTATGACAGCACCATGCCGCCCCTCCAGCAGTACGGTCAGCAAATCCTTGAAATTCAGCGGATCGCGGTTCTCGACATGCACGATGCCGCAGTAGTCCTCCGGACTTAACGCGTCTTCGACTATCAGCCGGCACAGCACATCCACTGGTAGGCCGGGCAGCCGAGACTCGGGCCAGTCGGGCACGACACCGACCTGGCAAGCTACCTTGAGGACGGTGTTATAGGTGTCGTTCGGTTTGTGCATGCTCGTGCGGGCCGAAGGCAAGGCATGCGAGCTGCGATAGATGCGCACAGGCAGGCCGCGCGCGGCGGCTGCCAGCAGCACCTGCTCCGCAGCCCATTTCGACTGCGCATAGGTGCTGAACAAACCGTGTGGATGATCCTGGCCGCGCTCCTCCTGGAAGACGATCAGTTGACCGTCGAGATGGCGACGGCATATCGTCATCGGCGAAAGGGCATACACCCGCTTCAGGTGATGTTCACTCGCCAGACGAACGATCCAGCCGAGCGAATGCACGTTGGTTCGGCTATGCGCGCCGTAGTCGGCCGTCACGTTCAACGATGCGCCGAAATGGTAGATCGCATCGACCGATGCGGCCAGTCGCTGCCACTCGAGGACATCCAGCCCCAACGCCGGCGCCGCGAGATCCCCGCACACTGCCTCGATACGGGCGGACTGGACTGCATCGAGCGTGATGCCACATCGGCCCAGGTGCTCAAGCACGCGCTCGCGCGCAAGGTACTTATCGTTCGCGCGTACCAGGCAGTACACGATGGCTTGTGTCTGCACCAGCAGTTCCGCAATCGCGTGGCATCCGATCCAACCGGTAGCCCCGGTCACCAACACAGCACGCGGCGTGGCGCGTGGCATTTCGGCCTCGACGTCGAACTGCAGCGCATCGAACTCGGCTACCACGCGCTGAACGTCGGCCTGCACGGCTGCAGGATCGGCCAAGGCCAATTCTGCAGCGCCCACGCCGGCGGATTTCGTGTAAGCGCCGTCACTGTGCATGGCGATCTTCTGGCCATACAGCGTTGCCAGTGATTCGATCGTGAGGTTTTCAAACAGCTCGTGCATTTCCAGCTCGAATGACAGCGTCGTAGTCAGTTCTCGCACCAATTGCGTGGCCAGCACGGAGTCGCCACCCAGCTCGAAGAAATTGTCGGTAACGCCGATTTCAGAATCCCCCAGAACACGCGACCAGGCATCCAGCAGGGCGGCCTCCACGGCATTGCGCGGCGATACCTTGGCGGCTTGGGCATCGATCGCGGCATCGACAATCTCGGGCAAAGCCTTGTAATCGATCTTGCCGTTGGGTGAGATCGGAATCTGTTCTAGAGGAACGATGATTCTCGGCACCATGTAATCGGGCAGCCGCTCTGCCAGATAATCTTTCACAGCTTGCGGGTCCGGTTGCGCCTGTACGCCACCCGTGAATTCGACGCCTTTAAACTCAATATAAGCAGCCAGCTTTCGGTTTTCGGAGGATCCGGCGGTCGGCACCACGACGGCGGCTCTGATTGCCGCATGCTGACGCAGCACCGCTTCAATTTCGCCCAGTTCAACGCGGTGGCCGCGGATCTTGATCTGCCCGTCGTCACGGCCAAGGATCAGGATATTGCCATCGGCCGTGTAGCGTCCGAGGTCGCCGGTATCGTACAAGCGCTCGCCGGTTTGCGGATGTGTAACGAAGCGCGCCGCGGTCTTTTCGGCATCCTGCCAGTAACCCATGGCAAGGCCGATCCCGCCGATGTAGATACGTCCCTTTACCTGATCCGGACAAGGCCGGAATGCATGGTCCAAAACCCACATGGTTTGGTTCGGCAGCGGCTTGCCGTAGGGGATGCTGCTCCACTCCGGCGTGATGGCTTGCACGGGATAGTAAATCGACCAGATCGACGCTTCGGTCGCACCGCCCAGACTGACGACTTGCGCCAGCGAATAGCGTTCGCGAATCCGGCCGGGCAAGTCGAGCGGGATGAAATCGCCGCTCATGAGCACCGTGCGTAGGGGCGCCTCTTCCTCTTGGCCCGGGAAGAAGCTATCCATCAGCATGCACATGAGCTGCGGTGCGGAATTCCAAAGCGTGACTTGATGCTGCACCATCAGCTCACGCCAATGCATGGGATCATGCGCCTTGCGATGGTCGGGCAGGACCAGCGCACCACCGGCGTCGAGCAGCCCGAAGATGTCATAGACCGAGAGGTCGAAACTCAACGACGAGACTGCCAGTACGCGATCCTGCACGCCGACGCGGTACAAGCGGTTGATATGTTTGATCGTGTTTACGGCGCCACGATGATCGATCATCACGCCCTTGGGCACGCCGGTCGTGCCCGAAGTGAAGATGACATAGGCCAGCGCATCGAGATTCGCGTCCAGGGAGGCCTGGTGCGCTGGGCCGTACAGGCCTGTGTCGCCAGCGCTGATCGCACGGATCTTCCATTCATCGATATTGAGTTCTTCGCGTACTTCACCTGGCTGCACCAGCACGTGGCCAACCCCACCGATTCGCAGCAAGTCCAGCAGGCGTTTTACCGGCAAATCCGCATCGATCGGCAGATAGGCGCCACCTGCCAGCAGTACCCCGTAGACCGCGACGATCTGTTCCCAGCCTTTGCGCATGACGACCGCCACGGGCTGCCCGGCATGCACGCCGGATTCGATCAGCCAGTCGGCGACAGCGGCGCTCTCGGCGAGCAATTGGCCGTACGTCAATGTCCGCTCCGGCGACAGGATCGCTACTGCCTGTGGGTTCTTCAGTGCCTGCTCGACGAACCCCGCATGCAGTCGCTGTTGCGGCAATGACGCAACAGTGTTGTTGGTCGCTTCCCGGCAGCGTTGCATGTCCTCGGGCAGGGTGACGACGTCACGGCAGTCCCACCTCGATTCATCGTCTGCTAGCTGCTCAACCAGCCTGCGGTAGGCGCAAAACATCGCATCCAGCACGCCTTCCTCGAATACGGCATCCGCGGCGTCCCAAATCAGGATCAGGTCCCCATTGAGTTCCATCACATGGTGATCGAGCCATACCTGCGACGTCTGGCTGATGCTGTAGACCTTCTTGCCGAATTGTTCGAGATCGCCCGGCTCCTCATCGCCGCTCCAGATCAGGCCGCTGGAAAAAACCACCGGCATGGCGGCTTGGAGAGCAATGCCGTGACGCTTGGTCCACTCGCGCATCACGCTAACGCCGCTGACTTCGCGATGATCCATATCGGTCAGGAACTGCTGTTGCAGGCGGCGCGCACGCTCAAGGAAAGTCGAGTGGCTATCGCGCAAATCGACTTCCTGCATCACCAACGAGGTGAAGTCGCCCAGCAGGCTATTCACCTCCGCATGCATCGGCAGCCGATTCGACACCGTCACGTTCAGGGTGAAATGCGCAGTCGCGCTCCAGCGCGCGAGCACTTCCGAATAACAGGCCAGTAGCAAGCCGGATGGGGTCAAGCCCCTGGCGCGGGCACTGGCGCGCAGCTTTTCCCAGCGCATTTTTTCCAGGCGCGCTTCACGCCGACTGAAACGCGGCGACTTGCGCGCCGCGAGATCGGAACGCAGCGGCAACTCGGGTGCCGCATGCAGGGTTTCCACTCGCGTCATCCAGTAAGCATGCGCACGCTGATGCGCTGGGGAGTGCTGCAATCCCTGTTCGGCCAGCACGTAGTCGCGAAATGAAATCTCGAATTTCGGGGTAACGGTTTCCGGCGTTTCATACAGCTGATGCCATTCCTTGAAGAACAGGAATATGCTCCATGCATCGAGAATCAACAGATCCAGGCTGACATGCAGCCGTACGCGCTCTGCGGGCAGCAACGTGGCACGCACGTCGAACAACGGCCAGCGGTCCGCCTTCAATACCTGATGGGACAGTACGTTGCACACCTCCTTGGCTGCCCGTTCGGCTGCCTCGGGCGATGCCTTGGAGGCATCGTTGAGCGCAATCTGGTAAGGCGGCACTTTAGGCAGAATACGCTGCGTGCCGTCATTGCCGACAACCGCGCGCAACATGTCATGACGCTCGATCATGCGGTCGAGTGCATCGTTGAGGCGTGCGATGTCCAGCGCCGGGCAATCGAGTTCGACATACAGATGGGTTGCGACGTTACCCATCTCCATCGCGCTGTCGCGTCCGAGCCAGTACGCCTGCTGCAACTCGGTGAGCGGAAACGGCTCGGCGCGTC
>CAMPJN010000026.1 GCA_946886875.1 uncultured Pseudomonas sp. | reverse complement strand
GCGGCGAGTCCTATTGCTCCAGCGAGGAAGTGCGCAACCTGATCGCCAGCCAGCATGAGTTGCTCGACAGCGCCGAACACAGCGGCGGCCCGGCCCGTTACATCCGCCTGAAGGAGCATGCCGGTACGCGCATTGGCTTTATCTCGCCGAACTCGCACAACTTCTGCGGCACCTGCAACCGCGTGCGCCTCACCGTGGAAGGCCGTCTGCTGCTATGCCTGGGTCACGAGAACTCTATCGACCTGCGCGCTTTGGTCCGGCGCTATCCGCTGGACGACCAACCGATCATCGACGCGGTACAAAAAGCCCTGCAAGGCAAACCCTGGCGCCACGAATTCAGCCCCGACGGCGAAGTCAAAGTGCTGCGCTTTATGAACGCCAGCGGCGGCTGATCAGCGTCGCCGCTTACCCGTAGCGTCCAGGCTTCGGACTGACTCGTAGGGTGCGCCGTGCGCACGGCGCACCCTACCCATTGCTGCCCTTGCAACTAGGGCAGCTCTTCGCCAACGCCCATGCAACTGGTCACTGATCTATAGACAAGCGACTGTACTGCGCGCGGCTGCAATCAGTAGTTCGCCGGCATGCGGCAGTAATTGTTTGTTGGTTACGAGCCATTGGGTTTGTGATTTGAAAAGCTCGAACTTGAGTTTGGCGATACGATCTTGGTTCTTCGCCGCAGCCAGACCTGCAATTTTCAATGTTCGCTGCAGCGTTTCACCATGGCGTGCATCGAGTTGGTCACTTGTCACCAGCGCTTGTACCTGGTCCACGGTCGCCACGACTCGTGAAAGCGCACTGAATACGGGGTGGTTGGCGGAGTTGGATACAGGGCCGCCAAACGCCCAGGCCTCAGGAGTAATGCCCAGGCAGCGTCCTGGTTCCTCCGCTCGAGCCGTGATGCCGGAATAGTAATCGTGGGTGAATCCCGACTCGTTGTTGTAGATCGAATTAGGAATGGGGTTGGCATCTGTTTCATCCTCCCATACGTAATAGTTACCGGTCAGGCAGTTTACGTATTGTGTGGCTGCCGCATGGTTCTCGACCTTGACTGGCGGCGCCGTACCGGCTGCGTCAAAAAAATGAAGGATGGAGTGTCCCCATTCATGCTTGAACACGTTGCGATGACCGTACGAAGTTGCCGCTTCGACAATTATGGTCGCATAGGCTTGCCCGGTGCCCATCGCGAGGGCGAGCCCTGCGGCGCTGCCAATCCAAATGGATTGTCCGGTATTTTGATCGATCGTACGCGGATCCCAGATGACAATCACCGAGTCGAAGGCGGGGTCCCTCGATGGCGCCGTATTTTCCGGTGACGGCCACCAGCCTTCGCCATGGCGCGAGAGTTCGGTCAATGGCTCTTCCGGATAACGGATGGTCAGCCTTGGCAGCATATTGGTACTGGTCAATGCCGGAATATCCTTCTCCACAAACTGCCGAGCAGCATTCGCTGCTTGCTCGACTTCATCATCCGCCATCGTGGCAACCACATGACGTTGTGTGCCTGAGCTATCCGTGTAGGTGAAATCGGTGCCGCGGTATATGAGCACCAAAATGTTCCAGCGAGGGTGCGGGTTGCTTGGAAGGACTTGAGAAAGCTTTAGGTCGTCGAACCAGGCGGTGCCTGTTGTAGTGCCTGAGTAAAACCCCAAGCGTGCGGCAACCGTGACCTGATTCTGGTCTTGCGAATTGAAAAGCACCCCGGTCTTGGTCCAGTCCTGGGTGCCAAGGAGGCCCGGTGAGCGGGTGAAGGTATTCAACAGCGAAAGGTTCGCTCCGGCGTCAATGAATTCGGGAGAGCGGTTCACATCCTCGGTCTTGATCCAGCCAGACAGGTTATAGAGGGTCTTGGGGCGGGTCGGGATGCTTTGAATCCAACGGGAGTCGTCGAGCGCCAATGAATCAATCCTAACGCTCTTATTCCCGGCTTGCGCCGTGTGGTCATCCCAGCTCGGCATGGCGACGTAATTGTAGGCATCCCATGACCAGTTATCCGGCAAGCTGTTCGGCGAAAAGACGCCTTTCTCGAAACTGCCATTTTTGAGCAGGTTGGCCGGTTTGCTGCATACCTCAGCTGCCTGCGTCTGTATTGTCAATGCAGCTGCAAGCATGAAACACAGAGTTCGGGGCAGGTTATGTATTAAGTTGCGCATTTACTCTCTCCTTGATGACGCCATGTGTCCTAGAAGCGCCGGCGTCGTCAGTCCGTTGTTTTAATCAATACTTTTTATTCGCTCCCTTTTGTGGCCGATCATTATTTCGATTTCCCGATACTGCGCGGACAAGCAAACTTTCTGCGATCTGTCGAAGGCGGAATATTCTTATTTAATAAGATTTATAACTGATGAAACTGCTTGGGAGGCAGGTAGGCCGTTTAGAAAGTAGCTCATGGTTTTATGCTCCCTGCTGCCTAGAGTTAGATCCTTGAGACGCTGTGCAAACGCTGGCATCGAGTCGTTCAAATCATGACTCTGCGTGCCAGATTTTGGTTGCAGGAGTTTCCATTCAGCTCCGACGAGTGGTTCACCATGCAGGTTCCAGGCGCCGCTTCCCGCAGCACCAGCGCAGCAGGGATATTCATCGAAAGATGAGAAGAGGATTGGCAACGGGACAAATAAGAAGGGTGGAGTGAATACAGTTAAATAACTCCACCCCACCCGCAGCCTTAATAAGCTTCAAGCCGCGCCATATCGCGCACCATACGCCGCATTTCAGCTTCATGACCGCTGGCCAGGGAGGCGAAGAATTCTTTTTCGGCGTCGATGGCCGAGTCCCGGCTGCGGTGGCGGTACATGTCTTTCAGGGTTTCGTGGATCTCTAGCGCCTTGGTCAGCAGGCTGGCCACGGTTGTACAGTTGATGCAGCCGCATAGGAGGCCGAGCGCTTCGGGTTGCGGTAATTCGGTCAGGTCGCTGTACCAGGTGTCGAGCACATTGCGATGTTGGTTATCCGGGGCCAGGTAGCGCGCGAGCCCGGCCTGCATATTGTGCTCGTGCTGTGCCAGGTAGGTCAGCGCCATGCGCACGCGCTCGTCGTCGCTACTCTTTGCCTCGTTGGTGTATTGCTGAGCTAGCCGGGCATGGAAGTCGGCCGCCCAGGTGACGATGTCTCGAACTTGATGAAAGCGCATTTTGCCTCTCCTTTATCGTCTGTGGCGGATTGCCGGCGCGCAGTTCTAATGTCAGGCGTCAGGGCGCTACGGTCAGGTTCCATTGTGATCGTGTGCCGCCGCCATACCGTTGACCTCGATCAAGCGCGTGACAGGCATGCATCTGCGAGCAGGCCGTTGGTCGCTTCAATGCGCGCCGCCATGCTACGCCGACGAGCGCCCCGGAACCTTTCCCGGCGCCCCTCAGTCCTCATCCTTATGCGTCGTTTGTTTGCCCGGAAACGGGCGCTCGCGCACAAAAATAATGCAGCGTCATCGCCCACTATCTCCGGGCGATGGCGCAAGTGGGTGCGCGTTAGTCGAGACGCAGTGATCTACCCGCCCGGCCAGGGCGGTAACCCCAAATCGCGGGAATTGCGCAGTCCGCCCCGAAGGAGCCCGGAGCCATCCGGGCCATTGGAAGGAGCCATACCATGCGTACTTTACCCCTGCCTAAAATCCTGCTCGGTGCCTTGCTACTATCCGGCGCCACGGGCGTACATGCGGCCACGTTGTTGGTCACAACCAAAACCGATAGCTACGATGGCCAGTGCAACCTGCATTGCTCGCTGCGCGATGCCGTGGCTGTGGCCAACCAGTCGGCGAATGCCGACATCATTCTGCTGCCATCGGGCACTTATAAGCTCACTCAGCGCAACCTGCGCGACGATGACAACCAACCCATCGACGAAGATGACAACCTGATTGGCGATCTGGATGTTACCGGCGAGGTGTTGATTCAGGGCGCCGGTATCGGCAAGAGCATCGTCGAGGGCGTGAACGCCGATCTGTTCGTGGTTGAACACCGACTATTCGAGATTCGGCCTGGGGCTCGCCTGATCCTCAAAAGCCTGTCTCTGAGCACCGGGCGTAGTGCTGACAACGGTGGGGCGGTGGAAAACCATGGCAGCTTGCTGCTGTATGGCGTGCAAGCGCTGAACAATCTGACCCGCGAATGGGGTGATGTGGATGGCGGGCGCGGCGGTGCCATCGCCAACTATGGCGATCTGCTGGTGTCGGCTTCGAAGTTTGAAGGTAACGGCGCCGTGAAAGAGAGCAGCAATCCGCTGGGAGGGGCCATTTTCAATAGCGGCAGGCTACAGGTGCGCAGCAGCCATTTTGACAACAACGGCGTTGGCGGCTTGCCTCTTTCCGGCGCCGGCACCGCCATTTACAGCACGCTCAACGCCAGGGTCGAAACCAGCTCCTTTGTCGGCAACAATGCTGGCGAACTGGCGGAAGGCGGCGCGATCACCAATGAAGGCGGCGTGCTGACAGTTACCAACAGCACCTTCAGCGGCAACCGCGAAGGGGCGATAACCAATGGCCGTAACGACAATCCGCCGGCGATCCGCTCATCCGCCACCCTGACCAATGTCACCATCGTCGATGGTATAGCTGAGTTTTCCAACCGCTATGCGGTGATGAATTGGGGACAGTTGCTGATTCGCAATAGCCTGATTGCCGGCAATCGCGAGCAGTACGGCGATGAGCCAGTCAATTGCCAAAACTTCGGCGACCACTACAGCTACCAGGCCATCGGCCTGCTGCGTAACGACGAGTCGAGCAACTGCGACGCCGACCTGTTCGTGCCGCTGGAGCAGACCTTTACCCAGGTGTTGTCACGCACCCTGAGTAGCGATGGCAAGACCTCTTTCTACGCCTTGCTACCCGGCAGCCCGGCGCTGGATGCCGGCGTTGGCAGCTGCGTCAGCAAGGATCAGCGCGGCGTTTCCCGCCCTAAAGACGGCAACGGCGACGGCGTGGCGGTGTGCGACCTGGGTGCCTATGAACTGAAGCCATAAACACGACCTAGCAACGGGCGGACATGGCCAAACCCCGTACGGTTGCCATGCTCCGCCGTGAAAGGAACCTCGTTACCCGCCCGGTATGTTCATGTGCCGAGGCGGCAACCCGAAATCGCGGGAATTGCGCAGTCCGCCCCGAAGGAGCCCGGAGCTGTCCGGATCGTTAGAAGGAGTTACATCATGCGCACTTTATCCCGGCCCAAAATCCTGCTCGGCGCCTTGCTGCTATCCGGCGCCACGGGCGTACATGCGGCCACGTTGTTGGTCACAACCAAAACCGATAGCTACGATGGCCAGTGCAATCAGCATTGCTCGCTGCGCGATGCCGTGGCCGTGGCCAACCAAGCGAGCGGCAGCAGTATCATTCTGTTGCCATCGGGCACCTATACGCTTACTCGGCGCAACCTGCGCGACGCTGACGACCAGCCCATCGACGAAGACGACAACCTGACTGGCGATCTGGATGTCACCGGCGAAGTGTTGATTCAGGGCGCCGGTATCGGCAAGAGCATCGTCGACGGCGTGAATCCCGATCCGTTCAGTTACGAACATCGGCTATTTGAAGTTCGTCCCGGAGCCCGCCTGATCCTCAAAAGCCTGTCACTGACCAATGGAGATAGTGCCGGCAATGGCGGCGCGGTGGAAAACCATGGCAACTTGCTGCTGCATGATGTGCAGGCGCGGGGCAACTACGCCAGCGAATTGGACTATGTGGGCGATTTGGATGACGGGCGCGGCGGCGCCATCGCCAACTATGGCGATCTGCTGGTATCAGCTTCGTCTTTCATCCAAAACCACGCCACCAATGACGTTAATGGCAATCCGCTGGGAGGCGCCATTTTCAACAGCGGCAACCTGCAGGTGCGCGGTAGCCATTTCGACAGCAACGGCCTCAGCGGCTGGTCCCTTGCCGGCGCCGGCACGGCCATTTACAACACGGCCAGCGCCAGGATCGAAACCAGCTCTTTTGTCGGTAATTACGTTGGCGAAAGCGGCAAAGGCGGCGCCATCACCAATGAAGGCGGTGTGCTGACGGTAACCAACAGCACCTTCGGCTTTAACCTTAACGGCGCGATAACCAATGGCCGTAACGACAGCCCACCAGCGATCCGCTCATCCGCGACCCTGACCAATGTCACCATCACCGACAGCATCTTTGATCTAGGCGGTAGGGTAGCGGTAATGAATTGGGGCCAATTGCGCATCCGCAATAGCCTGATCGCCGGCAACGGCTTTTGGGACGGAGAGCCGTTGAACTGCGAAAACTTCGGCGACCACTACAGCTACGAGGCCATCGGCCTGCTGCGTAACGACGAGTCGAGCAACTGCGACGCCGACCTGTTCGTGCCGCTGGAGCAGACCTTTACCCAGGTGTTGTCACGCACCCTGAGTAGCGATGGCAAGACCTCTTTCTACGCCTTGCTACCCGGCAGCCCGGCGCTGGATGCCGGCGTTGGCAGCTGCGTCAGTAAGGATCAGCGCGGCGTTTCCCGCCCTAAAGACGGCAACGGCGACGGGGTGGCGGTATGCGACCTGGGCGCCTATGAGCTGAAGCCATAAACACGACCGAGCAACGGGGGGGCATGGCCAAACCCGTGCGGTTGCCATGCTCCGCCGCGAAAGGAATCCACTTACACGCAAGGAGTTGCACCATGTCCATCCGTTCCCCGTTATGCAGCGTATTTTTTGCAGCCTTATTACTGCCTGTCGGTGCCTATGCCAACACGCTGCTGGTCACCACTGGGCAGGACAGTTACGACGGCCAGTGCAATGCGCATTGCTCGCTGCGCGACGCAGTAACCGTCGCAAATCAGACCCCCGGCCCCAGCACCATCCAATTGCCGCCCGGGAACCTCGGGCTCATCCAGCCCTCAGCGCTCGACGAGCAACAGCGCGTCATTGAGGATCAGGACAACCAGATCGGCGATCTGGATGTGCTCGGCGAGTTGCATATCATCGGTTCTACCACCGGCCTCAGCCGTATCAGACGCGCCGCCGGCGATCGCCTGATAGAGGTCGCGCCCACGGCGCAACTAACCCTGGAAAACCTGACACTCGAAGGGGGAACCACGCTCTTCGAGGGCGGTGCGTTGAAGAATCAGGGGCAACTGCTGCTGCGCGAAGTGCAATTGGCGAACAACTGGGCCACCGAGCCGGTAGTACCTGATTCCCGCGGCCGTGCATACGGCGGTGCTATCGCCAACTACGGCACGCTGACGGTGCTGGGCTCGACGTTCAGGGCCAACGTGGCAAATATCTACGCCGGCAGCAATCGCAGCCTCGGCGGCGCCATTTACAATGTCGGCAACCTATTGGTGCGTGACAGCCTGTTTCGCGACAACTCCAGCAGCGCCGAAGGCGCGGTGCTCTACAACACCGGCAGCGCGCGAATCGAGCGTAGCTATCTTTCCCGCAATGCCGCCTATGGCGTTTCAGGCGGCGCGATTGTCAATGAAGGTGGCGTGCTCACGCTGAGCAACAGTACCTTGAACGCCAATTGGGGTGGGGTACTGAACAATGGTGGTGGCGATGATCCTTCCAGGCACTCCAAGGCCATTCTCAACCATGTCACCATCACCCGTAATCCGCCCAGGCCGGCTAGCGAGCTTGCATCCCGCGAGGTGCTGTTGAACTGGAGCGAACTGCTGATTCGCAATAGCCTGATCGCCGGCAACATCTCTCCGCTCATCGATAACGGCGCAGTAACTAGTTATGAGGTAGCCAATTGCGCCAATCTCGGTGACAGCTTCAGCTACCAGGCCATCGGCCTGCTGCGTAACGACGAGCAGAGCAACTGCCGCGCCGACTTCTACGTGACTCTCAAGCAGACCTTTACCCAGGTGCTATCGCGCACGCCAACCCAGCACAACAGCACCAACTGGACTCACGCTCTGCTCGCCGGTAGCCCGGCGATCGACGCCGCCATCGGCGATTGCCCCGACCACGACCAGCGCGGCGCCCCGCGTCCGCAGGACGGCAATGACGATGGCGTGGCGGTATGCGACCTCGGCGCCTTCGAACTGGGCGCTATCGAACCGACTGTGCAGTGATGTACACCGCCTGGGCCCACGCTAAGGGGCAGGGCGGGCATTAACACCCAACCAAGCGGGAATTGCGCCTGTCCGCGATAAAAGGAGTCCGATCAATCGGAAGGAGCATTCCCATGTTTACCTTAATCCTGCCTCGTACGTTCACCTGCGCATTGTTGCTGTGCGCTGCCGTCGGCGCTCAAGCCGCCACACTGCTGGTTACCACCACCGCAGACAGCTATGACGGCGTCTGCAATCGACATTGCTCGCTGCGCGATGCCGTGACTGCTGCCAATCAAGCATCTGGTGCGAGCATTATTCTGTTGCCGTCTGGTAACTATGGCCTCAGCAGACTCGACGTACTGGATCAAAACGATCCGCACCTTCCCATTGATGAAGACAACAACCTGAGCGGTGATCTGGATATCCGCGGCGACCTGTTGATAAAAGGTGCCGGCATCACCAAGAGCAGCATCGATGGCCTCGGTGTGGACGTACTCAGATTGCGCCACCGACTTGTCGAAGTACGGCCCGGCGCGCGCCTGGTACTGGACAATCTGACCCTGAAGGGCAGTTACAGCGCCGGCAATGGTGGTGCACTGGAGAATCATGGCCATGCACTACTACGTAAGGTGCGCGCGCTGGACAACATGACCCACAACAATCTATCGGATGCGCCTGAACGCGGCTACGGCGGCGCTATCGCCAATTACGCGAGCCTGGTGGTGCTGTCCTCGCACTTCGAGCGCAACAATGCGAATGCTGATTTTTATGCTTACGGCGGTGCCATCTACAACTCCGGTAGCATGCTAGTGCGTGACAGCAGTTTTCTGCGTAACCGCACCGAAACCTTCTCGCTGGTTGGCCCTGGTGGGGCTATCTATAACGAAGGCCGTGCAGAAATATGGGGCAGTTATTTTTCCGAGAATTTGAACGCGGAATATACCCAGGATGGCATCGTCGCCAACGAGGGCGGAGAGCTGACTATCGGCAACAGTACCCTGAGTGGCAACTGGAGTAAGGCATTGAGCAACGGCCGTGCAGACAGCCCTGGAGTACAGCGTTCGAAGACCACTCTGACCAACGTCACCATAACCCGCAATACAAACGGTGATGTCGGTGAGCCTGGTGCTGTGCTAAATGGGGGCGAATTACTGATACACAACAGCATCATTGCCGGCAATTACGACTACTACGCTGATCTGGATAACCCCTTGGCAGTGCCCAGCAACTGCATGAACGTGGGCGATCACTACAGCTACCAGGCTGTCGGCTTGTTGCGCAACGACGAACAGAGCAATTGCAGCGCTAACCTGTTCGTCAGCGGCGCTGCGACTTTTACTCAGGTTCTTTCGCCCACGCCCACCCAGCACAAGCAAACCTGGACCCACGATCTGCTCTCCGGCAGCCCGGCGATCGATGCCGCCATCGGCGATTGCCCCGACCACGATCAGCGCGGCGCCCCGCGGCCGCAGGACGGCGATGGCGACGACGTGGCGGTATGCGACCTCGGCGCCTTCGAACTGGGCGCTTTCGAACCGACTGTGCAGTGATGTACACCGCCTTGCCCACGCTAAGGGGCAGGGCGGGCATCCCCAACCAAGCGGGAATTGCGCCTGTCCGCATAGCGATTCCGGAACGACCGGAAGGAGCCGCCCATGTTCCCCTCAACCCGTACCCTGGCGGGTGCGCTGCTACTGTCGAGTGCCGCCAGCGCCCATGCCGACATCCTGTTGGTCACCACCAGCGCGGACAGCTATGACGGCGTCTGCAACCTGCACTGTTCGTTACGCGATGCGGTCGCCAGGGCCAACCAGGCGCCAAATGCCGACACCATAGTGTTACCGCCCGGCACCTACGTGCTGAATCGCCCAGTAGCCTTGGATGCCAATGGTTTGCCGGTCGACGATGCTGATCATCAGTTCGGCGACCTGGATGTACTCGGTGAGTTGCGTATCCGCGGCCTGGATACCGCCAAGACCATTATCCAGGGCCAGTTCAATGATCGTCTGTTCGAGGTACGCCCCGGCGCCAGCTTGCGGCTGGAGAAACTGAGTCTGGAAAAGGGCAACACCGTGCATAACGGCGGCGCTGTGGTGAATCATGGGCAACTGACCCTGCGTGAGGTGCTGGTACAACACAACCAGGCGCTCTATCCACAATTCGCGTTGCCACCGGCCGAGCGCTACACCACCGCCCAGGGCGGCGGCATCGCCAACTACGGCGAGCTGACGCTGCTGTCCTCGCGCCTGCAGCACAACACCGCCACCGGGCATCAGATGAATGTCAATACAGGGCGAGGCGGGGGGTTGTTCAATCATCTCGGCACGGTTGTCATTCGCGACAGTATTTTCCTCGCCAACGCGGCGCTGGATCATGGCGACGCTGGTGATGGCGGCGCCCTGTACAACCTCCAGGGCACGGTCATGGTGGAGCGCAGTAGCTTTCTGCGGCACGGCGGTTCGGAGTTTTCCGATGCGGCGATATTCAACGATGAAGGCGAGCTGGCGTTGACCAACAGCACCCTGAGCCAGAATTACCTGGGCGGGTTGGTCAATATCCGTCGGCAGCCCGCGGCGTTGGCCCAAGTCACCCTGACCAATGTGACCATCACCGGGCACTTCGGCGAGGACAGATACGCGGTGGCCAATGGCGGCGACCTGATCATCTACAACAGCATCATCGCCGGCAACTACGACTTCTCGATCAAGCAAGCGCCGGCCAACTGCTTCAACTTCGGCAACTACAGCTACCAGGCAACCGGGTTGCTGATCGGCGACGAGCCGAGCAACTGCACGGGCGATTACTTCGTGTCCTTCGAAGATACCTACACCAAGGTGCTGTTCCCGACTTTGAGCAAACCCGACGAAACCCACTGGCTCCACGCATTACGCCCCGGCAGCTCGGCGATAGATGCGGGCATCGGTGCCTGCATCGCCCACGACCAACGCGGCGTCGCCCGTCCGCAGGACGGCAACGACGATGGCGTGGCGGTATGCGACCTCGGTGCTTTTGAGTTGATTCCCTAGTGAAGAGTCGCCCGGCCGGAACGGTCAGGCGGATTTAACCCAACTGCGGGAATCATGCTCGTCCGCAACCACCGCTGGAACCGGGCAACCGGAAGGAGCCACCATGTTCCCTATACCCCTGCCTCGCGCCTTGGCGGGCGCTGTATTACTGATTGGAGCCACCGTCACTCAGGCCGCGACCTTTTCGGTCACAGTGCCTCAAGACGTCTACGACGGCATCTGCGACAAGCACTGCTCACTGCGGGATGCGGTGGCGGCGGCCAATCGCAGGTCGGGTGGCGACCGCATTGTGCTACCCGAAGGTAGCTATGACCTGAGCCTGAAAAATCCACTCGATGGGAACCGGCAACCCATCGATGAAGACAACAACGCGCTGGGCGATCTGGACGTTACCGACAGGCTGGTGATCAGTGGTGATGGAATGTTCCGTACCACGCTCTATGGCTTGATCAATGATCGTTTGATCGAGGTACGCCCGGATGCCCAATTGACCCTGGAGCATATGACGCTGGGCAACGGCCGCTCCGTGCAGAACGGCGGTGCCGTGGAAAACCACGGAACCCTGGAGGTGCGCGATGTGCTGGTGATCAATAACCGCGTTTTCGCCTGGGAGCCCCACGGCGGACTAGGCGACCGCTTTCATGATGGTCGAGGGGGGGGATCGCCAGTTATGGAAAACTGACGGTGATCGCTTCCAGGTTTCAAGGCAACGGCGCTCTAGGTCTTTACTACGACCTTTACAGCGGCTTGGGTGGCGCCATCTACAGCAAGGGAGAGCTGCGGATACAGGACAGTTTTTTTCATTACAACTGGGTAACCAACTACACCGATGGCGGTGCGGGCGCAGCAATCTTCAATAGCGGCCAGGCGAGGATCGAACGCAGCGCAGTGATCGATCATGGGGCCTCGGAATGGTCCGAAGGGGGCGCCATCACCAATGACGGCGGCGTCCTTGAATTGCTCAACAGCACACTAAGCGGTAACTCGGGGAGTCTGACCAACGGCTTCTATGACGAAGCAGCCGGTCAATCCAAGGCGACTTTGAGCAACGTTACAATTACGCGTGGCAGCTGCGATATCTTTGGCTGCCCTGAGGCCGTAATCAATGGTGGCGACCTGCGCATTCGCAATAGCATCATTGCCGGCAATGGCGACGGAGGTCCGGATCAGGAGTGGGATTTGGTTCTCAACTGTGTGAATGTCGGCCGCTACTACCGTTATCGGACCAACGGCCTACTCACCAACAGTGAGATGGATAATTGCACGGGCGATTACTACGTGGAGTTCGATGAGACCTTCACTCAAGTTCTCTCCGGACAGCTGGCCGTTGACAACGGCAGTACCGACTTCCATCGACTGTTGCCGGGTAGCCCCGCGGTGGATGCTGGAATAGCGAAGTGCACCGCCCATGACCAACGTGGCGTTCGCCGCCCGCAGGATGGCAACGGCGATGGCGTAGCGGTCTGCGACCTGGGGGCCTACGAATTAGCTGAGTAATGACGTACCTGCCCGGTTATTGAAGTCGGCCGGGCTTCACTCCATGCGAGCGAAGGTAGTCCGGCTCGCCTTATCAGAAAGGACGCCAAACATGTCTACTCTCAAACCCTACGCCGTACCTACCCTAGTCTTCGGCATCCTGCTGGCCAGCGCCGTCAGCGCCCAAGCCGCAACCCTGAGGGTCACCACAACCGAGGATAGCTACGACGGCACCTGCAATAGCCATTGTTCGCTTCGTGATGCCGTCACGGCCGCCAACCGTAGATCGGGGACGGATCGTATCGTCCTGCTCGACGGTACTTATGAATTGAGCCGGGAAAACCCGCTGGATGAAGACGGCAACCCCAACGAGGAAGACCGTAACCGCCGTGGCGATCTGGACGTTACGGGAAAACTGCTGATCAGTGGCACAAGCCTCGCAGAGAGTGTGATCAGCGGCCTGATCAACGACCGCCTGTTCGAGGTGCGAGCGGGCGCCCAGCTAACGCTGGAGCGTCTGACCCTGCGAGGCGGCAACTCCGTGAAAAATGGCGGGGCGGTGGAAAACCACGGGGCGCTGGAGCTACGTGAAGTGCTGGTAAAGGACAATAACGTCACCCCATGGGAGCCCGGTTTGATAGGCGGCGACCGCTTCCATGACGGTCGCGGAGGCGGCATCGCGAACTACGGGAAACTGATCGTGACGAAATCGCAGTTCCGATCGAACAAGGCTCACAGGCTTTATCATGATCACCGAAGTGGCTATGGCGGCGCCATCTACAGCAATGGCAGCATGCTGATAGAAGACAGTCTCTTTCAGGAAAATTCTGGTTTCGTTGCAGGCTCGGCGATCTACAGCACCGGTTTGGCCAGAATCGAACGCAGCAGCATTCTCGATCATCCTCATGTGGCCGAAGGCGGCGCCATCACCAATGAAGGTGGCACCTTGTACCTGCTCAACAGCACGCTGAGCGGGAACAGGTTCAGCCTGACCAACGGCTTCTACGACGAAATGCCCGAGCAGTCCAAGGCAATCCTGACGAACGTCACCATCACGCGGGATATTTGCGAGCGTTACTATTATTGCTATCCAGCCGTCGTCAACGGAGGCAGCCTGCGGATCTACAACAGCATTATTGCCGGCAACCGGAGCATCATCCAGGGCACGGAGAGACCCAATAATTGCACCAACGTGGGCAGTAACTACCGCTACCAGGCTGTCGGTCTGCTGATCAACGACGAGCCGAACGACTGTACCGGCGATTTCTACGTGCCGCTCGCTGAGACCTTTACCCGGGTTCTGAGCGAACAGTTGCAAAACGAAAACGAAAGGGTGGCAGTCCACCCCCTGCTACCCGGTAGCCCGGCGGTGGATACGGGCATCGGGACCTGCATCGACCACGACCAGCGTGGCGTCTCCCGCCCGCAGGACGGCAACGGCGATGGCCTGGCGGTGTGCGACCTCGGCGCCTATGAATTGAAGCCTTAGTGATGTACCCCGCCCGGCTTCGTGGTCAGGGTAGGGCGGGTATGACCCAACCCGGCGGGAAGTGCGTTTGTCCGCTCCTAAAACAAAATCCGGGCAAAACCGGAAGGAGCTACATCATGTTTACCCTGTCTCTGCCTCGCACACTCGCCGGCGCTTTGCTGCTGTCCGGCGCAGCCACCGCGCAAGCGGCCACCTTGCTGGTAACGGTAAAAGCTGATGCTTACGACGGCGTCTGCAGCCTGCACTGCTCGCTGCGCGATGCGGTGGCGGTCGCCAACCAGTCCGGCACGGCGAACACCATTCTGCTGCCTTCTGGCACCTACATCCTTACCCGGCTCGATCTACTGGATAGCGCCGGCATACCCATCGAAGAGGACGGCAATCTAACCGGCGATCTGGATGTTGTTGGCGAACTGCTGATCAAAGGTGCTGGGCTTGGCAAGAGCATCATCAAGGGGCCAAGCGATACTTACGATGCAATAAACCACCGGCTTGTCGAGGTGCATCCTGACGCTCGCGTGCGGTTGGATCGCTTGACGCTGAAGCATGGCCGTAGCGCCTACAACGGCGGGGCGGTGGAAAATCATGGACGCTTGTCGCTGCGCCAGGTAGGCGCGGATAACAACATCTCTACCGTTCACGGCATGCCGGGCGAGGATAACGACCTACTCGGCGGCGGCGCCATTGCCAACTATGGGCAGTTGCTCATCCGGGATTCGTTATTTGAGGAGAACCTCACTAAGTCGACCGGCCTCAGTACTACGGCCATGGGCGGCGCACTCTTTAATGACGGAAACCTGACAGTGCATGACAGCCACTTCGATGGCAATGGCAGCGACGATGTGGAGGGGCGCGGCCATGCGATCTATAACAGAAACCAGGCAACAATCGAGCGCAGCTCCTTCACTGATAATTTCGGCTGGGACATCGCAGACGGCGCGGTCGCCAATGAAGGCGGAGTACTGACGCTGACCAACAGCACCCTGACCCGCAACGATGTGGCTGTGAGCAATGGTCTTTACGACAAGCTGCCGGAACGGCGATCCACCGCCACCCTGACCAATGTGACCATCGCGGGAAACGGTTATTTCCTGAACTCGGCGGTTATCAATGGCGGAGAATTAGTGATTCGCAACAGCGTGATCGCCGGCAACACCAGTAGCTTCGCCGAAGCCGGAGACAACTGCGATAACCGAGGTTCAAACTTCAGCTACCAGGCCACCGGCCTGCTGATGAACGATGAGGAGAGCAACTGCACGGCCGATTTGTTCGTCCCCTTCGAACAAACCTTTACCACTGTGCTGTCAGCCGCACCGACCCTGCAAAGCAACGGAACCCAGACCCTCAACCTGCTCCCCGGCAGCCCGGCTATCGACGCCGGCATCGGCAATTGCATCGCCAAGGACCAGCGCGGCGTCAGCCGACCTAAGGACGGCAATGGCGATGGTGTGGCGGTGTGCGATTTGGGCGCCTATGAGCTGATCCCCTGACGCAGTAATCCGCCCGGCTCAGCGATGAGGGCTGGGCGGACATACCCCAACCAAGCGGGAATTGCGTTTGTCCGCTCCTGAAAGATCCGGCAAAACCGGAAGGAGCAACACCATGTTCACCTCATATCTGCCCCGCACTTTGGCTGGCGCTTTGCTGCTGGCTGGCGCCGCCACAACCCAGGCCGCCACCTTGCTGGTAACGGTCAAAGCCGACGCCTATGACGGTGTCTGTAACCTGCATTGTTCGCTGCGCGATGCGGTGGCGGTCGCCAATCAATCCGGCACAGCGAACACCATTCTGCTGCCTTCTGGCACTTACACGCTCTCTCGGCTAGATCCTCTGGATGGCGATGACATACCTATCGACGAAGACGGCAATCAGACCGGCGATCTGGATATCCCTGGCGAGTTGCGGATCAAAGGAGCCGGCCGGGACATGACCACTATCAAGGGGCCGACCGATGCCTATCTGACGCTCCATCACCGGCTTATCGAGGTGCACCCCAATGCGCGCTTGGTTCTGGAAGACCTGAACCTGAAAGACGGCCACAGCGCCTACAACGGGGGCGCTGTGGAGAACCATGGGTATTTGCTGCTGCGCGATATGCGGGTGGAGGAAAATATCGCCCGGGCCCGAAAACCGCTGGACGATCCACTTGATGAAGAGGCCAGTAGTGGCAGAGGCGGTGCTATTGCCAACTACGGGGATCTGACGGTGCTGGCCTCGCACATTCGATTTAACGGTGCCGAAGGTTTTAGGGAGAACAACAATTCCGGCTTGGGCGGCGCCATCTACAACCGTGGCAGCCTGCGGGTAAGCGACACGCACTTTCAAGAGAACTACGCCGTTGACGAGTCCTATGCTGGTTCCGGTGCCGCGATCTATAGCAAGGGGCTGGCCACGGTTGAACGCAGTTCTTTTATCTTGAACTACGTCGATAAGTTATCTGACGGAGGAGCGATTACTAATGAGGGAGGGGGCGTGCTGAAACTGACCAACAGCACCCTTAGCTATAACTCCGTATCGGCGCTGGTCAACGGGCTCAACGATTTGCCGGGGCAACTATCCAAGGCAACGCTGAATAATGTCACCATCACCAGTAACGACGACTTTGGCTACTACGCTGTTGTGAACTGGAGTGATTTGCGGATCCGTAACAGTGTAATCGCCGGAAATCGCGACCTCTGGTCTGGCGGGGGAGCCAACTGTATAAACCAGGGTTCCAACTTCAGCTATCAGGCGATTGGCCTGCTGCGTAACGACGAAGAAGGCAACTGCAACGCCGATTACTTCGTCCCCTTTGATCAGACCTTCACCAAGGTTCTTTCAGCCCGACCGACCGAGCAAAGCAACAGCACCTGGGCCCAGGTCCTGCTCCCCGGCAGCCCGGCTATCGACGCCGGCATCGGCAATTGCATCGCCAAGGACCAGCGCGGCGTCAGCCGACCTAAGGACGGTAACGGCGACGGCGTGGCGGTGTGCGATTTGGGCGCCTATGAGTTGATCCCCTGACGCAGTAATCCGCCCGGCTCAGCGGTAAGGGCAGGGCGGACATACCCCAATCAAGCGGGAATTGCGTTTGTCCGCTCCTGAACAATTCGGCAAAACCGGAAGGAGCCACACCATGTTTACCTTATCTCTGCCCCGTGCTTTGGCTGGCGCTCTGCTGCTGTCCAGCGCCGCCACCGCCCACGCCTCCACCCTGTTGGTCACCACTACTGCCGACAGCTACGACGGTCGTTGCAACCTGCATTGCTCGCTGCGCGATGCGGTACAGGTTGCCAATCAGACAGCGGGGCCCAGCACCATCCTGCTGCCGCCGGGTAGCTATCAGCTTACCCGCCCGGCGCTGCTCGACCCGCAAGGCGATCCCATCGAAGACCAGGACAATCGGATTGGTGATCTGGATGTGCTCGGCGAGTTGCGCATTCGCGGGTTGTCCACCACCACTAGCCGTATCAAGGGCCGTTACGAACTCAACGACCGCCTGTTCGAGGTATTAGCCAACGCCAAACTGACCCTGGAAAACCTGACCCTTGAGGATGGTCACGGCGAGTACAACGGCGGCGCCGTGGCAAATCAAGGTCAGTTGCAGCTGCGCAAGGTATTTGCCCTGCGCAACGAAGGTTCCAACGGTGGAGCTATTGCCAACTACGGTAATTTGCGTATTGAGGATTCACGCTTTCAGGAAAACACCGCCTTTGGCGTTTTTGTAACGGGTAAGGGGGGCGCTGTCTTTAACAGCGGCAGCGTGCTGGTACGCGGCAGCAACTTCTATTCAAACGGTGCTTATGACTTCAGCGATTCGGGCGAGGGTTCAGGCATCTACAACTCCGGCAATGCCACTGTGGAGAGCAGTACCTTTCACCGCAACTACAACGACTCCGAATCCGAAGGCGGCACCATAACCAACGATGGCGGCACGCTGGTGCTCAGCAACAGCACGCTCAGCCGCAATAATACGGCGCTAACCAATGGCCATGAAAGCTCTGCTACCAGCTCCAAGGCCACGTTGACCAACGTCACCATTACCCTTAACCAGGATTTTCCTATGGGCAAAGACGCTGTCGAGAACTGGGGCGAGTTGTTAATACGCAACAGCATCATCGCCGGCAATCAAGATGACAACGGTGAACT
>CAMPJN010000025.1 GCA_946886875.1 uncultured Pseudomonas sp. | reverse complement strand
TCAAGGTCGGTTACTGCAAGACCAATGAAATCATCTCGATGAAAGCCTCTTCCGGAGGCTTCCTCGATAACCCGACCGCGCATGGCATGCCCAACGGCATGGGCAGCGTTCTGCTGTTCGATGCCCACAGCTGCGCGCTGATCTGCGTGATGGATGGCAGTCTGCTCACCGGCCTCAGAACGGGCGCCTCGGGCGCGGTCTCGGTCAAGGCGCTGGCGAGAAAGAACGCCAAGAAGATCACCTGCATAGGTACCGGCAATCAGGCGCGGATGCAGATTCGCGCCATCAGCCTGGTGATGCAGATCGAAGAGATCCATGCCTGGAGCAGAAACCCGGAAACGTGCGCCCGCTTCAAGGCGGATATCGAAGGCGAGTTCGCTATCCCCGTGATCCTCGCCGATTCGAAGAAGGAGGCGGTCGAGCAGGCCGACATCCTGATTACCACCACCCGTGGCAAAGGCCCGCTGGTGGAAGCGAGCTGGGTGAAACCCGGCACCCATATCGTCGCCATAGGCACGGATATGAAAGGCAAGCAGGAACTCGATCCCGAGATATTCAGGCACGCCAAGATAGTCAACGACTCTATCTCGCAGTGCATCGACAAAGGGGAAACCTGGCATCCGCTGAACGAGAAGATCATCAGCCTGGACGATATCCATGGCGAGATCGGCGAGATTCTGTTGGGCACCAAGCCAGGCCGGGAGAACGATGAAGAAATCACCATCTTCGACTCCACCGGCATGGCCATACAGGACAACACCACTGCCGAAAAAATCTATCGCAACGCACTGGAAAACAACCTCGGAACCTTGTTTGCGTTCCTTTGAATTCTGATTTTTCGTCAGTACGGAGAGAGGAAATTACATGCGCGATCATCCGACCATTCAGGACATTCGAGAAGCCCAGGAACGGCTGAAACCCCATATCAAACATACGCCGCTGTTGCGCGCGGAGAAGATAGAGAAGGCCGTGGGTTGTCAGCTCTATCTGAAGCCCGAAACCCTGCAGATCACCGGGGCGTTCAAGATTCGTGGCGCGCTGAACAAGACGCTCTCGCTGCCCAGAGAAGAGATTGCCAACGGCATCATTGCCACCTCTTCCGGCAATCATGCCCAGGGGCTCGCCTACGCCGCTCGCATGCTCGGCGTGAAAGCCATTCTGGTGCTGCCGGTGACCACCCCGAAGATCAAGATCGCCAATACACAAGCCCTCGGGGCGGAGGTGATTCTCTTCGATGGCGACACCGCTGCCCGCTGGAAAAGGGTGTACGAAATCGCCGAGGAAAACGGCTATGTGCCCGTCCATGCCTTCGAGGACCCACTGGTGATGGCCGGCCAGGGCACCATCGGCTGCGAGATCCTCGAAGACCTGCCGGATGTCGATACGGTCATCATCCCCATGGGCGGCGGCGGCCTGATTTCAGGTATTGCCACCGCCATCAAGGAAACCCGGCCATCGGTGAGGGTTGTCGGTGCGGAGCCGGCGTTGACGCCCAAGTACTATCACAGCCGGTTGAACAAGCAGCGCACCTCCCTGCCGTTGCAGAACACCATTGCCGACGGCTTGAGGATAAGTGTCCCGGGGCAGAATCCCTATCCGATCATCGAGCGCTACGTCGACGAGATCGTCCTGGTCGAAGACGAGCACATCATCGAAGGTATGCGCGCCCTGGCCAAGGACGCGAAACTGATCGCCGAGCCCGCCGCCGCGATCGGCATCGGCGCTCTGCTGGCAGGCGTGGTCAAGGTGCGGCCGGATGAGAAGGTCTGCGTGGTGCTGACCGGCGGCAACTGGGACCTGTGCGACCTGGCCGAGATCTACGCAGTTGTCGAGTAGTTATTTCCGGGGGCAGAAGTCTCTGGCCATATCGCCGCTGTTAGAGGCGGTGAGCAGAAGTCTGAAGTACTTCAGTCGATTACATAAGGGAAAGCCCGAAAGACCGTAGCTAATGCTTGAGCGAGGCGGTAAGTCCGCAGCAAATATCGGGCGATATTTCCTAGGATAGAGGCCTGGCTACGCAATGCACCGAGCCGGTGCCACGCCCCTTTCTGGAGTCCCTTATGAACAGCTTCGACCCTAGCATCGTCAAGGTACGCAGTGCCCATTTCATCGGCGGGAGATACCGTGATGCCTTGCCGGGACTGGAGGTGGTGCGACCCTCGGACGGCCAGTACTACGCCCAACTGCCGGTCGCCGATGTGGCGCTGGTCGACGAAGCTGTGGAGAACGCCTGGCAGGCCTTTCGCCAGAGTGACTGGGCGACCCGCCCGCCGCGCGAGCGCACCCGCGCCATGCGCCGTTGGGCCGACTTGATCGAGGCGGACGCGGCGACCCTTGCCCCGCTCGAAGCGATCGGCTCGACCCGTCCGTATAAAGATGTGCTGGCCTGGGACATTCCCTATGTGGCTGAGGTTCTGCGCTTTTTCGCCGAGCTCGCCGATAAGCACGGTGGCCAGGTCGCGGCGACCCAGCATGACAGCCTGGGCATGCAGATCGCCGAACCCTACGGGGTAATCGGCGCCATCGCGCCGTGGAACTTTCCGCTGAGCATGGCCAACTGGAAGGTCGCGCCAGCCCTGGCGGCCGGCAACGCGGTGGTGCTCAAGCCCTCGGAACTGACCCCGTTCTCCATTCTGCGCTACGCCGAACTGGCAGTGCAGGCGGGGATACCGGCGGGCATCTTCAATGTGGTGCAGGGTGACGGCCGGCTCACCGGCGATGCCCTGTGTCGTCACCCGCGGATCAGCAAGGTGACTTTCACCGGCTCAACCGCCACCGGCGCGAGCATCATGTCCACCTGCGCACAGTTCGGGCCGAAGCCGGTGACCCTGGAGCTCGGCGGCAAGAGCCCGCAACTGGTGTTCGCCGACGTCCCGGACTTGCAGAAGACCGCCCGCAGCGTCGCCATGGGCATCACCGGCAATGCCGGGCAGGTTTGCGTGTCGGGGTCACGGCTGATCATCGAACGTTCGATTCTCGAACCCTTCGTCGAGTACCTGCAGGGCTACTTCCGCGAGCTGCGCCCCGGCCACACCTGGTCGGCACAGACCAGCCTGTCGCCGATCATCTCCCGGCAGCAGGCCGAGCGGATCGACGGCATCGTCCAGCGTTCGCGCCAGGCCGGCGCCGAAGTGCTTGAAGGTGGCTGCCCGATCGAGGGGCTTGGCGGCGCCTACTACCAGCCGACCCTGTTGAGCACGCCGGACAGCCGCAACCCGGCTGTGCTCGAGGAAATCTTCGGCCCGGTGCTGACGGTGCAGACCTTCGAGGATGAGAAGCAGGCGCTACGTCTCGCCGAGCATCCCACCTACGGCCTGGCTGCCGGGGTGCATACCGCCGATCTCAACCGCGCGCTGCGCCTGATTCGCGGCCTGGAAGCCGGCACTGTGTGGGTCAACCGCTACGGCCGCAGCAACGATCACATCTTGCCGACCGGAGGCTATAAGCGCTCGGGCATTGGCAAGGATCTGGGTAGCGAAGCCTTCGCGGCCAACTTGCGGCATAAGAGTGTGCTGATCGATATCGCCGGTTGAATCCACTGGTCGGCGTCGCCGGCCTCGAGCCTCGCGGCAACGAAAACGGGCGTGTCCTCAGGGGCACGCCCGTTTTCGTTGGGGCCGGCGTAGGTTCTGCGGCACTAGAGGAGTGGGGTGGTCGGGCGGGCGTTTCGATAGCCCGCTAAGGTGCATGAGCAGGGGGGTTGCCCGGTTTTGGAGCGCTCCGCAGGCTCTGCTGAGGCCGACCCATAAAACGGTGGTTTGTACTGAGTGACGCACGCTTTAAACGGCATATGCTGGTTTCATGGTGTTGTAATGAAATCGTGATGCAGCGTTGCACCGACGCCTCCCGAACGGAGTAACTGCTTGCTCCGTCATGACCTCAACCATCATTCAGGACCGCACTCATGAGCTTTCTTCGACCCAAGTACATCACCTTCGACTGCTACGGCACGCTGACCAACTTCCAGATGGGCCCGTTGACCCGCGAGTTGTTCGCCGATCGCGTCGCCCCTGAGCAGATGGACCAGTTCGTCAAGGATTTCACCGCGTATCGCTTGGATCAGGTGATGGGTGACTGGCGTCCTTATGACGAAATCCTCAAGACCGCCATCTCGCGCTTGTGCAAGCGTTGGGGCATCGAATACCGCGGTGAAGGTCAGCTTTACTACGACGCCGTGCCTACCTGGGGCCCGCATCCCGATGTGACGGCCGGCCTGGCGAAGATCGCCGACAAGATTCCCCTGGTGATTTTATCCAATGCGATGGACGAGCAGATCATGTCCAACGTCGACAAGCTGGGCGTGCCTTTCCACAAGGTTTTCACCGCTCAGCAGGCCCAAGCCTATAAGCCTCGCCTGCAAGCCTTCGAGTACCTGCTCGACAACCTTGGTTGCGGTCCGGAAGACCTTCTTCATGTGTCTTCGAGTTTCCGCTACGACCTGATGTCGGCCGACGATATGAAGATCAAGAACAAGGCCTTCGTCGCCCGTGGCCACGAGCAGCCAGGCAACACTTGCTACAGCTACCGGCAAATCTCCGATATCGGTGGCTTGGCCGGCTTGGTCGGTCTCTGATCCTCAACGGTGGCTCTTCAAGGCAAAGGGGTTGGACATGCACAGTGAATCCTACTGGCTAGATACCGCACCGGCGTTCACCGGTGCGCAGAGCGGTGCGCTGCCCGATCAGGTGGATGTCGCCATTGTCGGTGGCGGTCTTACCGGCTTGTCGGCGGCTCGCACATTGGCCATGAAGGGCGCCAAGGTAGTGGTGCTGGAGGGCGGCCGGGTGATCGGCGAAGCCTCCGGGCGCAATGGTGGGCACTGCAGTACTGGCGTTGCCCAGGACTACACCGCGCTAAGCGCAAGCCTGGGTGCCGACAGGGCGCGTGCCTATTACCGGGCCTACGAAAGCGCGGTGCAGACCGTGGTCGCGCTGGTGGAGCAGGAGCAGATCGCCTGCGACCTCAAGCGTAACGGCAAGCTCAAGCTGGCGGCAAAACCCCTGCATTACGAAGGGCTGGCGCGGACCTGCGAATTGATTCGGCGGGAAGTCGACGCCGACGTCGAGCTGCTGTCCATGGAGGAAACCCGGGCGGAAGTCGGCTCGGCGCAATTCCACGGCGGCCTGTTGCAACGCAACGGCGTGCAGATGCACATCGGTCGCTTCGGCGTCGGCTTGGCGGAGGCTGCCGTACAGCGCGGCGCGCTGATCTACCAGCACACCCCGGTCAGCGACTGGCAAGCCAACGCCAATGGCTATCGGATCAACACCAGCAAGGGTTCGCTGCAAGCCAAGCAGATTCTGCTGGCGACCGGCGCTTGCCAGCACGGCGACATGGGTTGGTACCGGCGGCGGATAGTGCCGGTGGGCAGCTTTGTGATCGCCACCGAAGTGCTGCCCCAGGCCTTGATCGACAGCCTGCTGCCGGCCCGTCGCTCTTACGTCACCAGCCGCATCATCGGTAATTACTTCCGGCTGACCCCGGACAACCGCCTGCTGTTCGGTGGCCGGGCGCGCTTCGCCATGTCCGGTGCGAACTCCGACGCCAAGAGCGGCAAGGTGCTGCAGGCGGCGATGGTGCAGATGTTCCCGCAGTTGGCCCAGGTCAAGGTCGATTACTGCTGGGGCGGCTTGGTGGACATGACCTCCGATCGCTTGCCGCGCGCCGGCCAGCATGGCGGGGTTTACCACTCCATGGGCTACAGCGGCCATGGCGTGCAGATGTCGGTGCATATGGGCCAGGTCATGGCCGAGGTCATGGACGGCAAAGTCGAAGCCAACCCTTGGCGGGAGTTGAACTGGCCGGCGATTCCCGGGCATTTCGGCAAGCCCTGGTTCCTGCCGATGGTAGGTGCGTATTACCGGCTACAGGATTACCTGCACTGAATTTATGCAGTTGCTTCACCTAAAAAAGACGCTCCGCCAATGAGCGAGCATTCGAGCCTTAGCACTTTCTAAAGGTAGAACCGAGATGACTGACAATAAAAACAAAGTTGACTCCCAGTTGATCACAGGCGAAGAAAGCCTACGAGTTTTTGAAGGGCTCAACCGGGGCATGTCGCGTCGTGATGCACTGCGTATGTTAGGGCTGGCTGGAGTTGCTGTAGCAGGTGCAGGTAGCCTGTTCGGCTCGGCTGGCCAAGTGTTCGCCTCAACAGTCGGCAGCACGGGCAAAGGCAAGCGTGGTGGCCGCATCAAGGTCGCCAGTGCGACCAGCTCGACCGCCGATACGCTAGACCCGGCAAAGGGCGGCAATTACACCGATTACTGTCGCCACAACATGTTTTATAGCGGTCTGACGACGCTGGACGCGCAACTGGCGCCGCGCATGGCCCTGGCGGAGTCGTTCGATACCACCGATGCTATTTCCTGGACCATCAAGCTGCGCAAGGACGTGGTGTTCCACGATGGCAAACCATTCACCTCGGCCGATGTCGTCTATTCGTTGACTCGCCACAAGGTGCCGGAGACTGGTTCCAAGGTGCTGACCATTGCGCAGCAGCTCGAGGAGGTGAAAGCTACTGGGCCAGATGAAGTGCAAATCCGCTTGGCCAGCGCGAACGCCGACCTGCCTGCCATTCTCGCCACGACGCACTTCCTCATCGTACGTGACGGCACCACCGATTTCGCCATTGCCAATGGTACCGGGCCTTTCAAATGCGCGGAATTCCAGCCAGGCGTGCGCTCGATTGCTGTGCGCAACGCCAGTTATTGGAAGCCGGGCCTGCCCTACCTCGACGAAATCGAGTTCTTCTCGATCCCCGACGAGGCCGCTCGTATCAGTGCCCTGCTCGCCGGTGATGTGGACCTGATCAACCCGGTCAATCCGCGTTCGGTTTCGCGCATCCTGGACAGTGACAAAGTCGAGTTGATGGAGACCCCGACCGGTGGTTATACCAACCTGGTGATGCGCGATGACCTGGGCCCGGCGCAGAACCCGGACTTCGTCCTGGCGATGAAGCATCTGCTTGATCGCAAACAGATCAATCGGGCTGCCTTCCGTGGCTACGGCAAGATCGCCAACGACCAGCCGATCGCCCCCAGCAGTCGTTACCATTTCGCCGGTCTGCCACAACGTGAGTACGACCCGGAGAAGGCCAAGTTCCACCTGCAGAAATCCGGCCTGACCGGACGCTCCCTGTCTATCGTGGCTTCCGAAGCCGCTACCGGCTCGCTGGACATCGCTCAGTTGCTGCAGCTCTCGGCGCAGCAGATCGGCCTCAAACTCGATATCAAACGGGTGCCGGCAGACGGCTACTGGTCCAATCACTGGATGAAGCATCCGCTGGGCTTCGGCTCGATCAGTGCACGTCCGACCGCCGATCTGATGTTCAGCCTGTTCTACCAGTCCAGTGCTGGGATGAACGAGTCGGGCTGGAAGAACGAACAGTTCGACCAGTTGCTGGTTGCCGCGCGCGGTGAGACCGACGACGCCAAGCGTAAGCAGATGTATGCCGATATGCAGGTGCTGGTGCATGAACACTGCGGTATCGGTATTCCGCAGTTCAATAGCAGCCTCGATGGCCACAACACCAAGTTGAAAGGCCTTACCCCTCATCCACTCGGTGGGTTGATGGGCTACATGTTCGCCGAGCACGTCTGGCTGGATGCCTGAGCGAATGCTGCGACGATAGCTCGATAACCAAGGCGTCGCCTGCGGGTCATGCAGGCGGCGCTACTAAGTAAAGGGATCAATTATGAACAGCACTATTGCACGCCTAGTCGGTGCTCGCTTGGCTGTAGGCGTGCTTACGCTGCTTATCGTGTCGCTCGTGGTGTTTTTCCTCACCAGCCTATTACCGGGTGACGCGGTCCAAGAGCAGCTCGGTCAAGAGGCAACTCCGGAAGCGCTGGCGGCGCTGCGTGCGCAGTTAGGCCTGGATTTACCCGTATACCTGCGTTACTTGAATTGGCTGGGCGGGCTGCTCACCGGCAATCCCGGCATTTCCCTGGTCAACGGCATGCCGGTCGACGCAATGATCGCCAGCCGGTTGCCCAATACCCTGAGCCTGGCAGCGGTCACCGCGCTGGTCTCGGTGCCGCTGGCGCTGACGATCGGGATTCTGTCGGCGATGTACCGAGGCTCTATCTTCGACCGTTACAGCAACATGCTGGCGGTGTTCGCCGTCTCCGTGCCGGAGTTCCTGATCGCCACCATCGCGGTACTAATCTTCGCGGTCAAGCTGGGCTGGCTGTCGGCGCTGTCGCGCAATGTCGAGGTCGAATCGCTCGGTGAACTGATTCGCGTCTACGCGTTGCCGGTGCTGACGCTGTGCTGCGTACTGACGGCGCAGATGGCACGCATGACGCGGGCTGCGGTGATCGATCAGCTCAGCGCCTCCTATGTCGAAATGGCAGTGCTCAAAGGGGCGCGCCCGATCCGGGTGGTGCTTCGCCATGCGCTGCCCAATGCGATCGGGCCGATCGCCAATGCCGTGGCGCTGAGCCTGTCGTACTTGCTGGGCGGCGTAGTCATCGTCGAGTCGATCTTCAACTATCCGGGCGTAGCAACGCTGATGGTAAACGGTGTGGTCACGCGGGACATGCCGCTGATTCAGGCGTGCGTGATGTTGTTTAGCCTGGGTTTTCTGGTGCTGGTTCTGCTGGCTGACCTCTGTGCAATTCTATCCAACCCGAGGCTGCGCAAATGAAATCGAACAGTCTTTCACCCAAAGCGGGCATCGGCAGCGGCAAGGATAACGCCCTGAAGCAGGATGGACCTAACGAGCCGGTGCGGACACGCCGGCGCCGGTTCACGCTGTCTTTCAGCGGCGTCATCGGTCTGCTGATCGTGGCCTTCTGGGCGCTGATGGCCGTCGCCGGGCCGCTATTCGCGCCTCACGATGCCAACGCCATGATCAGCGACGGTTACTTCGGCCCGCTCAGCCTGCAGTTTCCCTTGGGTACCGACTACCTGGGGCGGGATATCCTCAGTCGCTTATTGCACGGCGCGCCTTACACCATTGGTGTGGCGTTGGCGGCAACAGCGCTGGCCTGCACGGCTGGTGTGGTACTGGCGCTGGTGGCGGCCGCTTCCGGTGGCTGGGTCGATGCACTCATAAGCCGCACCCAGGATGCGCTGATCGCGATCCCGAACAAGATTTTTGCCCTGCTGATGGTGGCGTCGTTCGGCTCCTCGGTGCCGCTGTTGCTGCTGATGGCCGCCTTCGCCTATATGCCGGGTTCCTTCCGTATCTCGCGTGCGGTCGCGGTGAACGTCATGACCATGGACTTCGTCCGGGTTGCGCGTACCCGCGGCGAAGCCATGCCCTACATCATCTTCATCGAAGTGCTGCCGAACATGCTGCGCCCGGTGATGACCGACTTTGGCCTGCGCTTCGTTTATGTGGTGCTGCTGCTCAGCGCGATGAGTTTCCTTGGGCTGGGCGTGCAGCCGCCGGACGCTGATTGGGGCTCGCTGGTGCGGGAAAACATCCAGGGCCTGGCCGAGGGTGCCCCGGCCGTGCTGGCACCGGCGGTCGCCATCGCCACCCTGACCATGGGTGTCAACCTGCTCATCGACAGCTTCGGCGGGCGATCCAAGCGCGAGATGGAGAAGTGAGATGAACGAAATCGTCAGGGTAAGCGGCCTGCGCGTGGCCGCACGTAACGAAGACGGCATCGATGTACCTATCGTGCACGGTGCCGATTTCAGCCTGAACAAAGGCGAAGTACTGGCGCTGATCGGCGAGTCCGGTTCCGGCAAGAGCACCATAGCGCTGTCGCTGATGGGTTATGCCCGCTCGGGTTGCCGTATCGTCGGCGGCTCGGTACGGGTCGGCGATGTCGACGTGCTGAAACTGTCGGATGCCGAGCTGGCAAAGCTGCGCGGGCGCACCGTGGCCTATATCGCGCAGAGCGCAGCCGCGGCATTCAATCCGTCCAAAAGCATCATGGATCAGGTGATCGAAAGCGCGTTGATCCACGGCGTGCTGTCGCGCAAGCAGGCGCAGGCCAAGGCTGTCGAGCTGTTCCGCGAGCTGGCGCTGCCGGAACCGGAACGTATCGGCGCGCGCTATCCGCACCAGGTCTCGGGTGGGCAGTTGCAGCGGCTGATGGCGGCGATGGCGCTGATCACCGATCCGGCACTGGTGATCCTCGACGAGCCGACCACTGCGTTGGATGTCACGACCCAGATCGAAGTGCTGCGGGCGTTCAAAAAGGTGGTGCGTGAACGCGGCACCACGGCAATTTACGTCTCTCATGATCTGGCGGTGGTGGCGCAGATGGCCGACCGCATCGTTGTACTGCGCAACGGCCAGATCCAGGAAAACAACCCGACCGAGCAGATTCTCGCCGCGCCGGAGCATCCCTATACCCGCAGCTTGCTGGCCGCGATAAGGCCGGCGGCGCGCCAGGGCGCGGGCGATCAAGAGGCGGCTTCGGCGGAAGAGGATGTGCTGCTCGACATCCGCGGTCTGGAGATTTGCTATGGCACCAAGAAGGTGCTGCAGGATGTCGATCTGAAGATACGGCGCGGTGCGGCGGTCGGTGTGATCGGCGAGTCGGGATCGGGGAAAACCACCCTGGCGCAGGCCATCGCCGGCCTGGCACCGACATCGGCCGGACATATCCTGCTCGACGGCCAGCCGCTCAGCAGGACCCTGGATGGCCGTACCCGCGAGCAGTTCCGCCGCGTTCAGTTCGTCTTCCAGAACGCCGATACGGCGCTGAACCCAAAGCACAGCATCGAACAGATCCTCGGCCGTCCGCTGCGTTTCTATCACGGCATGAAGGGTGCGCAGCAGCAGCGTCGGATTGCCGAGTTGCTGGAGCTGGTGCAGTTGCCGGCCAGCCTTGCCCAGCGCCGGCCCGGCGAGTTGTCCGGTGGCCAGAAGCAGCGCGTCAACCTGGCGCGGGCGCTGGCGGCGGAGCCGGATCTGATCCTCTGCGACGAAGTGACCTCGGCGCTGGATACGGTGGTGGGCGCGGCGATTCTCGAACTGCTGCGCGACCTGCGTCGTGAGCTGGGGGTTTCCTACCTGTTCATCAGCCATGACATCTCCACCGTACGTGCGCTGTGCGACGACATAGTGGTGATGTACAGCGGCCACAAGGTCGAGGCCGGCGATCAGCAGGCGTTCGGCCAAGCGCCGTTCCACCCCTACACCAACCTGTTGACCAATTCGGTACCGGAGCTGCGCCAGGGCTGGCTGGAAAATTGCGGGGCGGCTCACGGCGCGCTGCCGCCGATCGGCGAGCTGGCCAGCGACGCGCATCTCTGTCCGTTCCTCGATCGCTGCCCGGTGCGCATCGACGGCCTGTGCAATCGCAGCGCGCCGCCGCGTCGCAACATCGCCGGCGGAAGCGAGATTCTCTGTCATCACACCGGTGCCGATCTGCTAAAGGCGCAGGAAGGTGTGAGCAGCTTGAAACTGGTGGGTACTTACGCGTGAGTGCGCGCTTCGTACGCTTGGCCGAGGGTGAGCGGCCTACCGTCAGGCTGCTGGTCGATGGCGAACCCATCGAGGCATTGCAGGGCGACACCCTGATGGTTGCCTTATTGACCCGGGTGTCGGCGCTGCGCCAGTCGGAATTCGATCCGGGCCAGCGCGCCGGCTTCTGCCTGATGGGCGCCTGCCAGGACTGCTGGGTCTGGAGCCGTAGCGGCGAGCGTCTGCGCGCCTGTTCCCACGAAGTCCGCGAGGGGCTGGATATCGTCACCAGGCAACCGGAGGCGATATGGCCACTGCGCGGCTGAAAAATTTACCGAAAGACGGCGTACGGGTGGTGATAGTCGGTGCCGGCCCAGCCGGCACCCGCTGCGCCGAGACCCTGGTGGCGGCGGGAATCCGGCCGATTCTGCTGGATGAGAACCGCCGCGATGGCGGCCAGATCTACCGCCGCCAGCCCGAGGGTTTCAGCCGCGATTACGCCACCCTGTACGGTAGCGAGGCGCACAAGGCCAGGGCCCTGCACCAGAGCTTCGACCGCCTGCGCGAGCAGATCGATTACCGCCCCGACACCCTGGTGTGGGACCTGACACCGGGCCAGCTGTGCTGCGTCAGCCAGGGCAAGCACACGACCGTCGAATACGATGCGCTGATCCTCTGCACCGGCGCCACCGATCGGCTGATGCCGATCGAGGGTTGGCAACTGGCAGGCACCTACAGCCTGGGCGGGGCGCAGATAGCGCTAAAGGCGCAGGCGGTGGCCATCGGTCGCCAGGTGGTGTTCCTGGGCAGTGGGCCGCTGCTGTACCTGGTTGCCAGCCAGTACCTCAAGGCCGGCGCCACGGTGGCCGCAGTGCTGGACACCTCGCCACTGCGCAAGCGCATCGCGGCGTTGCCGAAGCTGCTCGCGCGCCCCGGACTGCTGTTCACCGGGATGAAACTATTGGCGCAGCTCTATCTGGCGCGAATCCCGCTGCACCTGGGGGTGGTTCCCCAGCAGGTGTTGGGCGATGCGGCCAGCGGCGTCAGCGCGGTGCGTGTGCGCACCGCCCAGGGTGACAGTCTGGAGGTCGACTGCGATGCAGTCGCCCTGGGTTATCACCTGCGTCCGGAAACCCAGCTGGCCGACTTGGCCGGTTGCCGTATGCGATTCCAAGAGGTGTCGCAGCAGTGGGTGCTGGATACCGATGAAGAAGGGCGCACTTCGGTCAGTGGCGTGTATGCCGCCGGCGATGGCGCACGAATCCGCGGCGCCGATGCCGCGGAGCATTCTGGGCGCCTGGTTGCGCTGGCCCTGTTACAGGATCTGCAACAGCCGGTGCACGGCGAAGCGCTCGCCTTGCAGCGTCGCGTCCTGACCGTGATGGATGAGTTCAGTCGCGGGCTCTATCAGGCTTTTCCCTGGCCGGCGGCGCAGGCCAAGGCCTTGCCGGACGAAGCGATCGTCTGCCGCTGCGAAATGATCACGGCCGGCGAGTTGCGCGCCGTGGTCCACGAGAAGGGCGCCTGCGAAGTCAATCGCGCCAAGGCCTTCAGCCGGGTCGGCATGGGCCGTTGTCAGGGGCGCTACTGCTCTCAGGCCGGAGCCGAGGTGATAGCCGCGGCAGCCGGAGTTACTGTCCAATTGGTCGGCCGCCAGCGCGGCCAGGCACCGGTCAAGCCGCTGTCGATGTTGACCGAGGAACTCAAACAAGCCGAGGAGTTGGCGCCGTGAGCGTTGTACAGACCGATGTGCTGATCGTCGGCGGCGGCCTGATGGGCGCGGCTTCGGCATTCTTCATGCGCCAGCGCGGCAAGTCGGTAATCCTCCTCGAACGCGACCAGGTCGGCCAGTACGCCAGTGGGGTGAATTTCGGCAACGTGCGCCGCCAAGGCCGTTTCCTCGGCCAGCTGGCGCTGGCCAATCGCTCCTTTGCGTTGTGGAAGCGCTTGCCGGAGTTGATCGGCGATGACCTCGAATTCATTCCCAGTGGCCATATGCGCGTGTGCTACCGCGAGGAGGAGATCGCCGAGCTGGAGGCCTACGCCGCAGCGCCCGAGGCGCGCGAGTTGGACCTGCGGATCTTCAGCGGCCGCGAGCTGCACCAGCGCTTCCCGTTCCTCGGCCCTGAGGTCAAGGGCGGCTCTTATGCACCGCGCGACGGCCACGCCAACCCGCGCCTCGCCGCACCGGCCTTCGCCCGCGCCGCGCGGCGCGCCGGCGCGATCGTCGAGGAACGCTGCGAGGTGACTAGCGTAGAGCAGGTCGGCGAGCAATTCCGGGTGAGCACTAGCGACGGCCGCGAGTACCGCGCCGAGCAGTTGCTGATCACGGCCGGTGCCTGGGGCGAGAAGCTCTCCGCGCAGTTCGGCGAGCCAGTGCCGCTGGTTACCAAGGGCCCGCAGATGTCGGTCACCGAGCCGGTGCCCTATGCGCTGAAGACAGTGATCGGCGTGTACACCAAGATTCCCGAGGAAGTGCTGTATTTCCGCCAGATCCCGCGCGGCAACATCATCATCGGCGGCTGTAACCACACTAAGCCGGACATGCTCAACCGCCGCGCCTATTTCGATCCGCAAAGCCTTCTCAAACAGTTGCAGCAGATGCATCGGCTGGCGCCACAGATGGCCAATCTGAACATCATCCGCACCTGGAGCGGCATCGAAGGTTATCTGGCGGATTCCCTGCCGGTAATGGGCCCCAGCGGCAAGATCGCTGGCCTGTATTACGCCTTCGGCTTCAGCGGCCATGGTTTCCAGCTGGGTCCGGGAGTAGGGGACGTGATGGCCGAGCTGATCAGCAGCGGCAGCACCAGTACGTCCATCGAACCTTTCCATATCCACCGATTCGCCACTTCATCCCTGCAGCGGAGCAAGGCCTCATGAAACCCCGTGTCCTGGAGATTTTCAAACGGCTGATCGCCTTCGATACCGTCTCTTCGGAGTCGAACCTGGCGCTGATTGAATATGTGCGCGAGCTGCTGCTGAGCAAGGGAATCGAGTCCTTGATCGTCAAGGACGAGAGCGGTCGCAAGGCCAATCTGTTCGCCAGCACCGGCCCGCGCGATGTACCGGGAATTCTGCTGTCCGGGCACACCGACGTGGTGCCCGCCGCCGGCCAGGCCTGGAGCGTGCCGGCGTTCCAGGCGACGCTGAAGGACGGGAGGATCTACGGCCGCGGCAGCTGTGACATGAAGGGTTTTATCGCCCTGGCGATCGACGCCATGCTCGACGGCGCCGACGCCTCGTTGAGCCGCCCGTTGCAACTGGCTCTGTCGCATGACGAGGAAATCGGCTGCGTCGGTGTGCGCCGCCTGCTCGACGTGTTGCATTTGGCGCCGTTGCGGCCGTTCCTGTGCATCGTCGGCGAACCGACCGAGATGCAGTTCGTTCTCGGCCACAAGGGCAAGGGTTCCTACCGCGTCTTCTGCCGTGGCCAGGAAGCGCACTCGTCCCTAGCGCCGCGTTCGGTCAACGCCATTCACGTGGCCTGCGACTTTATCGCCGCGCTGCGTCAGAGCCAGCAGCGCTTGCAAGAGCAGGGCGCGCAGGATGCGGATTACGACGTGCCCTATAGCACCGTGCATGTCGGGCAAATCGTCGGCGGTAAGGCCCTGAACATAGTGCCGAACCTGTGCAGCCTGGATTTCGAAGTGCGCAATCTGCCGGCCGACGATCTCGATCAGTTTCTCGATCAGATGCGCGAACAGGCCGAGACGATCGTGCGCGAGGCCAAGCGCTTGTCCAATGCTGCCGATATCGAGATCGAAACCCTCAACGTCTACCCCGGCCTCGATACCCACCCCAGCGTGGAAGCCGTGCGCCTGTTGAAGAACTTCGCCCCTGCGGATACCGGCAGCACGAAAGTGTCCTTCGGCACCGAAGGCGGCTTGTTCAACCAGCGCCTGAATGTACCCGTGGTGGTCTGCGGACCGGGCTCCATTCAGCAGGCCCACAAACCCGACGAATTCATCGAGGTCAGTCAGATGGACGCCGGCGAGCGCTTTCTCGAGGGGCTGCTGGGTTCGTTGAGGCTGTAGCGCCAGCGTTCCGGCCCTCGCGCACAGGGGAGGGCCATCTCGCATCCATACCATTCGCCATGGGGCCACTGACGGTCGTGACACTGCACGCCTCAAAAAAGGCCGAAAACAATAACCAAAAGGCGGGATTGCCGAGGCTCCTCGCGCGCCCTGACCACACGCTGGGAGTCCTTCCATGAAAGCCCTCGAACGTCTTTCCTTCTCCGGTAAGTTCGTCTTGCTCGGTGTATTGGCCCTCGTCCTGATCGTCGTGCCGACCATTTTGTACGTGCTGGGTGCGCTGGATAGTGGACGTCAGGCCGAGCGTGAATTGCGTGGTATTGCGCCGGTGCAGGCGCTGTCGCACCTGGTCGCACTGACCCAGCAGCATCGCGGTATGGCCAATATCATTCTCGGTGGCGATAGCAGCCTGCAGCAGGCCCGACTGGCCAAGCACGCCGAGTTGCAGCGTAGCTTCGAGGCGAGCGAGCAGAGGCTGCGCGCGGCCGAGGTCGAAGCCGATCTGTTGAGCGCTTTGCAGCAGGTGCGCGAGCAATGGCAGGCGCTGTCCGAAGAGATCGCTCAGGGCTCCATCAAGGCCAGGTCGAGCATGCAACGGCATACGCAACTGATCGCATCCAGTCTGCTGATCGAGGATGCCTTGCTTGATCATTTCGAGCTGTCTCGGGATCCGCTTCTGGAAACCTCTGCATTGATCACCGCTGCGCTGATCGAGATGCCGCAAACCGCCGAGCTGTTCGGCCAATTGCGCGGCTTCGGCGCCCTGTATCTGGTGCAGGGGCGAATTCTGCCGGAGCAACAGGGTGCCTTGATGGGGCTAACCGCCCAGGCGCTCGCCAGCTTCGACAGGATGAGCCGGGCCTTCGCCAAGGCCGCTGCCGCCGACCCGGCGATCGCCGCCATGCTGGAGCAACCGCTGACGGCGCTGCGCGAGCAAATCCGGCAGGCCCTGGCGCTGACCGATCAGCAACTGGTCTCGGTCACCGAGATGGATTTTTCCGGTGGCGGTGCCGGCTTGAAGCTGACCTACCCGGTCGCGGACTACCTGGCTGCTTATACTCGGCCGATAGACGCCATGCACGCACTTGGCGAATCCGCATTGGCGCTGCTCGAGGAGCGGCTGAGCGAGCGTCGTGACCGGCATCGGCAGCATCTGTTGCTGATGTCCACCGGCCTGCTGGTGCTGCTGCTGGTCGGCGGCACGTTGGCGACGCTGATCGTCCTGCGTTTGCTGAAACAGTTGTCCGTGGCGATGGCCGCGGCCGAGGGGATCGCCAAGGGCGACCTGACCCAGACGCTCGATACCGCTGGTATGGATGAAGCGGCGCGACTGCTGCAGGCATTGCAGCGCATGCAAACGGACCTGCGCGGCACCGTCACCCAGGTGGTGAATTCCGCCGAGCAGCTTAACTCGACTTCCGCGGCCCTGAGCGCGGTGACCGAGGACACCAGCCGCGGTCTGCACCGGCAGAGCGGGGAACTCGATCAGGCCGTGACCGCCGTCACCGAATTGACCACCGCGATCGAGGAGGTAGCGCGCAATGCGGCCTCGGCCTCGGAGGTGTCCCAGGCTGCCGACCGCTGCGCCCGTCAGG
Source organism: uncultured Pseudomonas sp. (assembly GCA_946886875.1). The sequence goes on along the minus strand of CAMPJN010000025.1, from coordinate 1,121 downwards.
GCCAGGGCAGCGTCACCCGTACGGTCGGCGCCATCGAGTCGCTGACCGGCGACATGGCGCATACCGCCGATGCCCTGCAAGCCCTGGCGGGCCAGATAGGCGGTATCGGCTCGGTGCTGGATGTGATTCGCGGGATTGCCGAGCAGACCAATTTGTTGGCCTTGAACGCCGCAATCGAGGCCGCCCGCGCGGGCGAAAGCGGCCGCGGCTTCGCTGTGGTGGCGGACGAGGTGCGGGCCTTGGCGCAAAGAACCCAGGAGTCGACCAAGCAGATCGAAACCATCATCGGCTTGGTGCAGCAAGGCAGCCAGGGCGCCCTGCGTTCCATGCACAGCAGCAATGAGAAAACCCAGGACACCCTGGCACTGGCGCGTGCAGCGGGTACTGCATTGACCGCCATCGTCGAGGCGATCGGCCAGATCAACGAACGCAACCTGAGCATTGCCAGCGCCACCGAAGAGCAATCCTACGTAGCCCGCGAGGTGGACAGTAATTTGCTGAATATCCGCGATGTGTCCATCCAGACCACGGCCGGGGCCAACCAGACTCGAACCTCGAGCCTGGAGCTCGCCGGCCTGGCCGGCGAGCTGAGCGGGATGATCAAGCACTTCAACGTCTGACCGCGGTACTAGCAGGCCATTAAATGTTGAGCCCGCCTCAGTCTGGTGGGAGGGGCTTTAGCCGCGATTGACCTTGAAGGTACTGAAAGAATCGCGGCTGAAGCCCCTCCCACGGAAGACGACACGCGACTCCGGCAGCCCCTCCCGGGGCTGCGCTCCCGCCATAACCCTTACTCCCCAGTAGAGCCTGCCGTCGCCGGGCGATATTCAGCATCCAACGCTGCTGGGCGGGCGCTTTCAGCATCCTCGTCTGTAGCCTCTGCATAGACTGGAAGCTGTCTCGAAACAGGACTCGATCATGCTCAAGAATCGTTTGAAAGACCCCAGCCTGCTGGTAGAACTCGCCTACATCGATGGGCAGTGGATCGCTGCCGATAATGCAGCCACCCTGGATGTCGTCAACCCGGCCAGCGGCGAATGCCTGGCCCGAGTGCCGGCCCTGCAAGGCGGCGAAACCCGCCGCGCCGTCGAAGCCGCCGAACGCGCCTGGCCGGCCTGGCG
>CAMPJN010000024.1 GCA_946886875.1 uncultured Pseudomonas sp. | reverse complement strand
TGGCGTGACCCTGAGCACACGCTGCACTATCAGGGCGATGATGATTTCGATAATAACGCACAAGTTTTTTCCGCGAGGACAGGCGATCAGACCCATTACACCTTTGGTCTAGGGCTGGCCTTCGAACAATTCTCGGTCGATTTGGGGGCGGACTTTTCGAAGTATTACGACACCTTCTCGCTGGCTGCAGTGGCGCGCTTCTAGCGCCTGAATAGGCAATAGTCGAGGAGGGCCGATAATGCATCTGGTACTGACCAGAGCCGAGGCTCCTCGATCGTCTTCGCTACTGATGCCGATTCCACCGATTCGACGGGTACCGTCGCCTTACTTACCTCATTCATGGCACAGGCTTGCCCCTTCATCTGCTTCTGGAATGCCGCTGTGAGTGAGCAACCCGTCGATAAGCGATTTATCAGCCGCCTGGTCGCCTTGCGGCCTGACTCGCAAGGCTCGCTGTTTTCACTATCTCTGCCTGGCCGCGGGCGCGACCAGTTGCTGATGCGTTTCTCCCGCGAAACCGAATTGTTGCGTCAGGCCCGTCACCCGAATCTGTTGCGCGATGTACATGCGTGGGCGAGGGGACACAGCCGCTACGCTGAACCACTGACGAACCAGTGGCCCGGGGATACGGGTTGGCTTGCTGCCTTGTCGCTGCGCGAGCGGCTGCGACTGTTCGCGGAAACGGCATCTGCGGTCGGCGGCCTGCACCGCGCGGGGATAGCCCATACCACCCTTCATCCAGACCGCATCGGCGTGCGTGCGAATGGCGAAGCCGTTTTGCTCGATCTAGGCATGAGCTGGGCAGCTGGAATGGCTCGAGGCGGTGGAGATGCTCTCGATTACTGTGCTCCCGAGTGCTTTTCCAGTCGTATCCCTGATGTGCGGGCCGATATCTACAGCCTAGGTCTGTTGTTACGTTATCTGTTGACTGGCGAGAAGCCACCCCGAGCTCGTTCTGGACAAGTCGCGCGACTTTCGGCTTTGCCGGAAGACCTCGTTGATCTGCAGCCGCTCCTGGCACTCATGTTGGTCGACCAGCCAGCGCAGCGGCCCAGCGTGACCATGCTATTGGATCAGTTGAATGCCCTGGTAATGCGCTCCCCCCGTCTCGCCACAAGGATCGAGGCGGACCGGAACCTTGGCGAAGTCCCCTTCGAGCGTCTTATGGCGCCACTGTCGGCCCTGTCGCAGCGGCCCGCGCTAACAGGTACCGGAGCACCTATGGAGGGTATCGATGCCGGTCGCTGGGACGCGCCTGCCGGCACTGGGCGCTGGAATGCTCTGCTGCTGTTCGTGGGGGTGATCCTAGTGTGCGGCTCGACGCTGCTCATCTGGTCACAGACTCGTCCGGAGCAGGCGGTGGGGCTGATCCAGAAGCTCGTCCAGCATGCCAACGTTCAGCTCAAGGAGGGTAAGCTACTGCTTCCGGCTGATGACAACGCCTTGGACACGTTACGCACCTTGCGTATCGCGGACCCTGGCAACACCGAACTCTCCGTTATCTCGGGGCAGATCGAGGAAGGTGCGGCCGAGGTCGTGCAGGATGTGCTTCGGCAGGGGCAATTGGATGAAGCGGACTTGGCGCTGAGTCGAGCGATTCGAGCTTTTCCTGACAATCAGAAGCTTGCGGCATTATCGGGGGCCTTGGCCCAGGCTCGCCGCGAGGCTGAGCTGCGGGAGCAGCTGAACGCGCTCTTTGCAGGCATCGATGGTCGATTATCCGGGACGCCCCCGGCCCTCAAGCAAGTCGATGCTGCTGTCACATTGTTGCGGCAGGCGCAGGACTTGGCTGAAGGCGATATCGGTGTGGCGGAGCGCCGGTCGCGGCTGGAGGGCATTCTGGCCGAGCAGGCGAAAACCGAGCTAGAGCGCGGGCATTTGCAACAGGCCAAGGAACACTTGGACCGCCTGCGCGAAATAGCGCAGTCCAGCACCTCACTGGCCAACCTGGAGGCGGACTACAGGAGGTTGCTCGGGGCAGAAGCGCATAGGCAGCAACTCGCACAATTGCTCGAGGAGGCGACTGCGGCGGAAGCGGCTGGCATCAATCAACGAGTAGCTTTGACTCGTGCACTCAATGCGTATCTGCAAGTCTTGCGCTTGGATCCGAGCGATGCCAACGCACAGCGGCGCGCGACTGCTCTAGGGCATATCGCCTTGGAGCGGGCTCGTCAGGCGGTCCAGCGACAGGATTGGGCGTCGGCCAGGGCTTATCTGGCTCTGGGGCATAGCGCGTTGCCAAAGAGTACAGAGCTCGCTGAGTTGGACGGCCAGGTCGTGCAAGGCGCCCAGGAACAATCCGCGGCCGTTCGTAAACTGCTCGATGAGGCCGACCTCGCCTTGCGCCGTGGCAACTATTTCAGCCCCCAGGCGAGCAGTGCCTGGGGGCTGTATCAGCGTGCGCAGGCATACCCTCAGGCGCAGGGTGTCGTTCAAAAGGGCTTGAAAAGACTGCGCGCGGCTGTGCTGAAAGACGTGGATAGTCTGATGGCGCAACGGCGCTACGATGCCGCCGGAGCTCTGGTGGAAAAAGCCCGTGAGCATATCGCCGACGATACCGAGTTGGGCAGGCGTAAATTGACCTTGAACTCTATCACCGAACAACGTTATTCCAGTAAGGTGCTGGCCGACGGTTTTCTAGCGATCAACGCCATTCCCTGGGCTTACATCAACTCGGTACGCAAGCCAGATGGACAGCGCATCCAACTGGAAGCGGATGCCACGACACCGCTTCGTTTGTCGGTTCCGGCCGGAGAATATTTGATCGAGATGCGCAATCCCAAAAACGGGAAATCGCGTGAAGTGCATGCCAAGGTCCAGTCAGGTCAAAGCACCAACGTCAGTGTGAACCTGCGCGGCGAACAATAATGGTTTGGAACAGAGAGGCTGCATGGCCGCAGACGTGAGAACGGCAGGGCGTATGAATTGTTCATATTCCGGGTGCCGATGGCTGGTTCTGCTGGCGCTGACGGCTGCGAGCCCTGCATGGGCCGCGTTGGGAAAAGATTACGATCGCGCCATTCTGAACATCGAGCGCGAGCACTACGACAAAGCGATTCCCTTGCTCAAAGAGGTAATCAGCGAAGTACCCGCCTCGCTGCCGCGGATTCGTCTGTACGGGATGCGCTTTGCCCCTTACACGCCTCATTACTTCCTCGGGTTGGCCTATTATCAGTTAGGTCAATGTGATCAGGCATTGGCCAGCTGGGCGAACGAGGCGCGTTTCAAGGTACTGTCCGATGAAAACGCCAATATCATGGCCCGCGGTCGCGTGGATTGTGAGGCGAGCCTACTGCAAGCGGGGAAAACCCTGCCCGTTTCGGATGAGCGCAAGCTCGGGGACGGAGAGGCTGAGAACCCCGAGCTGCATGAGGTCGTCGAGGCATACTTCAATGGTGCCTATGAGCAGGTTGCCAGCTTCGATCCTGTCACATTGACCGCGGGACGCGCGCGCGCTCAGGCATGGCTTTATCGCGCGGCCAGTCAATACACGCTGTATGTTCTGAATGGCGAGGCCGACGGCAAAAGGCTCTCTGACGCCAATGACAGCTTGGAACAGGCAAGAATTTCCGATCCCGAGATGAGGATAGATCGTAGCCAGTTCTCGCCGAAATTCTTGATCTTGATGGATAAGGCTCTGAGTCGCTGATATATGGGCGATACAGGCTGCAGGGTGCGTTTGTAGTGCGCAAGCAGGTGTCGCCGGCCCAGATAGTACGTCAGGCGCTTGGTGGCCCTGCCATAAAAGGAATCATCCAGATACTGAGCCGGTTATCGTAGACGTTCAGGTTCTGGATATGGAAAACCCCCGTCAACCCGGCGCTTCTGACTCGGGTTAATCGATCGATGAGTAACGCCCCGGCCTTTGTAAAGTGGGCGTACGCACTCCCGTTTGGCATTTTCTTCGCGCTTACGAGGCGGCCGGGGCAGCTGTCGCTGATCCTGGGAAGGAAATATGGTGGCTCGTACGACCATCAAAAACGTCCGCCGATAAGTTACCAAGGCCGATTCATAGCGCTGATAAATAGCCTGAACAGTGCAGGCCACAGTCAGTCGTCAGGTAAGGAATCCCTTACGGAACCTCGCCATCCCCCCACCCAAAAACCAGTCAACCCCGATGGTCCTTGGCGCCGATAAAAGTCACGGTAAGCCCTATTCGTAGCGAAGCAATCACGAAGAACGGCTGTTGGCAGCAATAGCAGTGACAGCACTCAGAGCGGCACAACCAGGATCTAGGATCCGAGGTCGCGCTAAGCAATGCAGGGAGCGCATATGTGGGTCACATGAATCATGGCGGGTGGCCGGACGCATGGTGTTTTTCGCCCATCGCTAACAGCATCCTTACCAAACAAGAATAGAAATATTCTCTTCTATAAGGATTCGGGCATATGCCGTTATCTATTCTCTCCCCGAAAATCAAAAATCTGGAAAAACTCCTAGCGCATTGTCATCGTCGACGTTATGCGGCAAAAAGCGCTGTAATCTGTCTGGGTGATAATTGCGAAACCTTATACCTCGTGCTTAAAGGCACCATGACCGTTTTGATAGACGACAACACGGGAAAAGAGCTAATCATCACTTACCTCCAGCCCGGAGAGTTCTTTGGTGAACTTGGTCTGTTCGGCAAGGAAGGGGCAAAGCAGCAGCGTAGTGCCTGGGTGATCGCGAAATCAGAATGTGAAGTGGCGGAAATCAGCTACGACAAGTTTCGGGATTTGGCCAAGCATTACCCGGAAATTCTTTATGCGGTCATTCGGCAAATGGCCGAGCGTATTCGTCATACGACACATAAAGCGATTCAGTTGACCACGCTGGATATCACCGGCAGGGTTGCTGGCATATTACTTGAGCTTTGTAAGCAACCCGGGGCAATGACGCATCCCGATGGCATCCAGATAAAAGTTACTCGCCAGGAAATCGCGCGCATCATCAGTTGCTCTCGCGAAATGGTAGGGCGTGTGCTGAAGAAGCTGGAAGCGCAAGGCGTGGTGCAAATCAAAGGCAAATCCATCGTAGTGTTCAGCCCTTTGCACGAGCATAGCCACGCGTCAAAGGCGGAGGAACAATTCATTGCTTGTCCGCAACCCGATCTGTCGAGCAATACAGTCAAACGCAGACCTGTTAGTAACTTGTTTCGCTCCAATCTGGAAACAATCAGCTCACTATCAAGTCCATCTTGATACGGCTCTCTGGATATGACATAGGGAATACGCCTACGCCATATCCAGAAAAGCAGACACAGATAGTGAAACCTCTTAATCAGTGCTGCGATGGGCATCAGCCCAATAAATAAACAGCTGTTGGCTGAGGGTTATTGGCGATATAGCTGGCCGCTTTCGCCCGGATCTGGTTGATGCGCTCGGTGTCGTCGAAATCCAGAATGTACTTCTGCGCTCTTTCTATACTGCGCAAGGCCAAGGCCTGGCGCCGCCGGTCAGATAACTTCTTAGCCATTTTTCTGCCTCAATAAGTCGATTGATGAATCCACTATATCGGTCGCTCACCGTCCCAAGTACCGGTAAAGACCACGCAAAGAACACGATTGGGCGTTCTTTGCATTTAAGTGGAGCGACCTTGGCTTTCGTTCCATTACGCCACGATATTCGTCTGCGTCTGTTTAGCTCAGATACGGCGAACAGGCTCTGCCTGCCGATTGCGTCCTGACCAGCTCCTTCGCGGAGGCCGCGTCGAGCGGCCTTGCGTATAGATAGCCCTGTGCTGCGGGACAACCTGCGTCGCGCAGAAAGTTGGCATGGGCTTCGGATTCGACGCCCTCGGCCACAACATCCAGGGAGAGGCCGTTAGCAATCGCCATTATTGCCTGGGTGATCGCGGCGCTGCTGGCGTCATCGGGCAGATTGGCGACGAAGCTGCGGTCGATTTTCAGGGTGTCGACGGGATAGAGCTTGAGGTAGTTGAGCGAGGAGTAGCCTGTGCCGAAGTCGTCCAGCGAGATCCGCATGCCTGCGGCGCGTAACGCTTGTAGCTTGCTCACGGTGGCGCTGTGATCGTCCATCAGGATGCTCTCGGTCAGCTCGATGTCGATCAGGTTTGCGGGCAGGCCGCTTGCCTCAACTGCGGCAAAGATGCGTTGGACCGCGTCGGCCTGCTTGAGCTGGCGCCCGGACAGATTGACGCCGATACGCACGCCGGGGCAAATGGCCTGCCACTCTTGGGTCTGACTGAACGCGCTGCGCATCACCCAGTCGCCGATCGGGTGGATCAGGCCGGTTTCCTCGGCCAGCGGAATGAATTCCTGCGGGCCGATAACGCCGAGCTCCGGGTGGTTCCAGCGCAGCAGGGCCTCGAAGCCGATCAGTCGCGCGCTGTCGCACAGATCCACTAGCGGTTGGTAGAGAAGCTGCAGTTGCTCTTGTGCAAGGGCGAGGCGTAGCGACTGTTCGAGGGTGAAGCGGCGCACCGAGCCGTTCTCCATTTCCGCCTGGTACAAGCGGTAGTTGTTCTTGCCGCTACCTTTGGCCAGGTACATGGCCGTATCCGCCTTGCGCAGCAGGCTGATGGTGTCCGTTGCGTGCTCGGGGCACAGGCTGATACCGATACTGGCGCCTATGCCGATCTGCTGGTCTTCGATGACGAAGGGGTTGGACAGTGCGGTGACGATATTTGCGGCGACGCGCTCGGCCTGGGCGCTGGTAACGCCGTTTTCCATGACTACCGCGAACTCGTCGCCGCCGATCCGGCACACCACGTCGTTGCTGCGCAAGGTCGTGCGCAGGCGCTCGGCGACGAGTATCAGCAGCTTGTCGCCGGTCTCGTGGCCGAGGGTGTCGTTGACGATCTTGAAGTCATCCAGATCGATGAACAGCACCGCGCATGAGGTCGCGTAGCGCATCACCTCGGTTACCGCGGTCTCGAGTTTCTCCTTGAAATAGTGCCTGTTGTGCAGACCGGTGACGGGGTCGTGGTAGGCCAGTTGGTTGAGTTGTTGTTCGTTCAGGCGGCGCTGCTGCAGCTCGGCACTGATCCGCGCGTCGTGCCACTCGAGCTGCTCCATCATGTCGTTGAAGCTGTGGGCGAGACGGCCGACCTCGTCGTTGCCGTACAGGCTGGCGCGCAGGCTGAAATCCTGCCCGGCGCGCACCTGTTCGGTGAGCTGTACCAGGCTCAGCAGCGGGCGCACGATGCCGGCGGCGATTCGGCGGGTAAGCACCAACGACAAAGCCAGGGCCAGGACGGCCGCCAGCGCTCCGAAGGCGGCCTGCAGTGCCAGGTCGCGGTACAGCGAGGCGAGACTCGCCCGCAGCGCGACGCTACCGATGAGTTGGCCGTGGAGCATGATCGGCTGGCGCACGAGCAGGTCCCACCAGCCGGCACCTTCAGTTGCTGCGCGATCCACAGCCGGCGCTGCTGTTTCCCGCTGGTAGCTGGCCAGCTCCTGCCCATTGGGCAGCAGGAATGCCGCCCAGGTGATGTCGGGGACAGCGCTCAGGGAGGCGAGCGTTTCATGCGCTTCCTCGACGTTGCTGAAGATGATCGCCGCGGTGCCGTTGCTACCGATCACCATGGCGTGGGCCTGCATGCCTTCGGCCAGGGCCGTCCGCTGCACGACCAACTGATAGGCCAGCAATGTCGCCAGCAGGACTGCCATGGCCGTGGACGTCAGCAGAAATACCGTATGGGCGAGCTTGTCGCGCAGTGGCCGGTCCTTGAAGGGAGTGGGGCGCATAGGTCTAGGACCTGTCGGCGACGAAGCTGGCAAGCTTGAGCAGACGGGCGCTGAAGTCGATGTGCGCTCGCCGCGCTGCCGTCAGGTTGATGTCGAAAACGATGCGTTGTTCCTGCTTGCGCATCTCGATCATGATGCCGCGGTCGGCAAAACCGGCCGCGTCGGTGATGGTCAGCACCGGTGAGAAGGCAAGCCGCTGCAACAGGGCGTCGAGTGTCCTGCGGTTACGTTCGTCGACATAAAGCACCTGACAGCCGGCCAGAGGTTCGCCGGGCTTAACCCAGCGCATGACGATCGGCAAGCCGTTCTGCACGCGCTTGCCCTGCAGGTGCACGAGTTCGGCGTCCAAGGGGGTGGTACCGAGCACGCAGAGTTGGAAGTCGGCGCCGGGTAGGCTGGGCCACTGGGCGAAGAGCGCGAAGTTGTAGAGGTAGGCAGCCTTCATGGCGCGTTCGTCTACCGGCTCGCTGGCCCGTACTGCCTGGCTGGGCAGGTACAGGGCAGCCAGCATGAGTAGTTGGAGGACGCAGATTTTCATTCGAACGCGTACTCCAGGCTCAGCCACAGGCTACGTTCTCCGCGCTCAGGCAGGTCAGAGGCATTCTCGATTTCGAAGGATGAGGCTTCCTGGTAGCGGCGGTCGAAGAGATTGCGCACCGCTGCGGTGAGGTTTACGCCCGGGATCAGGTTCTGGCTCGTCAGGGTAAGGTCGGCGAGCGCGTAGCCATCGGCGCGCATTCCCGGGGCTATGAGGCGGCTGCCGACGTAGCGGGCGGCGAGGCTCGCGCGCAGGCGTTCGCCGGCCAGGGGCACGGAGACCTGTAGCTTGCTCAGATGGCGTGGGGTGTTGATCTGCTCGTTGCCACGGTTGTCCTGTGAGTTCTGCCAGGTTTGGCTGCCTCGCACCTGCATGCCGCGCCATTGCCACTCGGCTTCGAATTCCGCCCCCTGGGTGTCGATCCACTCCAGCATAGGGTCTGCGAAACGGCCAATGGGGTCGGTGATGCGGTAGCGGTAGAGAGTGCCGAGCAGGCGGAAATTGCCATGGCGATGGTCGGCGACGAACTCGCTGGTAGTGACGCGCTCCGACTCGGCGCTCGGCAGCTCGTAGAAGGTTTCCTCGTTGCGGCTGGCAAAACGGCTGGCGCTGCCGTGGGACAGCGTCAGGGTGGTATCTGCCAGGCCGGTGTAGAGCAGAGCTGCGCGGGGATTGCTGCGCAGTACCGTGGCCCCGCTGTTGTGGCGGTCGAGACGCAGGCCGAGGTTCAGGCTCAGGTCGTGACGCAGGGCTATTTCGTCCTGAGCATAGAGACTGAACGTGCGGGCGGAGTCATTGCTGTGGTATTCGTCGTGCTCGTCGCGGCGCGGGAAGTAGCGCAGCCTGCGCTGGTCCTGCAGGTAGTCGTCGCGGTACTCGCCGCCCAGCACCAGGCGGTGGCCGTCGATGGCGACGCTGCTGAGCGTCGCTTCCAGGTCCCACCAGCGGCCGTCGGCGCTGGTGTCCTCGGTGTACCAGCGCCCGTCGTCGATGGGCTCGCGGTAGGCGTCGCGAAAGCGATAACTGCCATGGGCGAGGCGGACCGAGGAGCGGAAGCTGCCATGGTCGACATCGTGGCCGAGCTTCCAGAAGCTGTTCTGGTCGGAAAAATCCTCGGAGGCGCCGTAGGCGGGTATCAGATCCAGCTGCTTGCGCTCGGCGAATGCCCCCTCAATACTCCAGGCCCCCTGCGAGCCCTTGAGAAATAGACGCTGCCCATCCATGTCACTCGGCAGGATATTTCCGCCGAGTTTGTACTCGGGAAGGTCAGCCCGAGACGTCGAGGCCGAGACCAGCCATTCGCCGCCGTTTTCCAGACGTTTACCCCAACTGGCGCGCACCTTGCGGTCCTGCTTCGAACCGCTCGTCACGGCGACCTGACCGCCATCCAGATCACGGCCCCTGAGCGTTATCACGTTGATCACGCCGAGGAAGGCGTTATTGCCGTAGAGCGCCGCTCCCGGGCCCGGTGCGTACTCGACCCGCTCGATCAGCTCAGTGTCGAGCAGGCCGTCCTCGCCGAGGTAGATCTGGTTGAAGACGCTGTCGGCGACCGGCTGGCCGTCGATACGCAGCATGACGCGCCCGGCATACTCGCCGGGCAGCCCGTAGCCGCGCCCGCCGGGGAAGTAGTAGGCGCCGTCGAAGCCAATATTCAGACCGCGCATGTTGTTGAGGATTTCGGCGAGCGTACGGTAGCCAAAACGGCGGATCTCGTCTGCGCTGACCACCGAGACGGCGGAGGGCGCGTCCGTGAGCTGCTGGGAGAACTGGGCCGCGCCGACGACCCTGGTTTCGAGCAACTGCTCGAAAGGAACGCTGGTCAGATCCTCGGCGGCCGCCATGGGTGACAACAGCCAGAAACTCGACACGCAGAGGCTTCGGCAGACATGCTGCAGAATGGGCCGAGTTGGCTGCGGGACGGGGGTGTGTGATGGCATGATCTGGCTATGTCTCGCTGGGCCTTGTGGCTAACTGGCGGGAACCCGTCGCTGCTCGGCCGGCCACCCGTAGTGGCCGCTCCGGCAGAGGACGATCGCAAAGTGCCATTTCTCCGGAGGTGGCACCATCGGCGTAGGCCGATATTGGCGTAGGGGGTGGTGTAATGCCGTAGGGGGTGCCTGACAATGGTCAGGCACGTGCTATCAGGGGGCTCGAATGCTGGCGCGTCCAGCGCGATTGCCGCTCGGAGTGGAAGGCTCATGGCATATTCGGCGATGAGCGCAGCAGATGTTCGAAGTCCTCCTCCGGCATGGGTTTGCCATACAGATAGCCCTGGGCGTTGTGGCAGCCGTAACGCTTCAGAAAGGTTTCCTGGGCATGGTCTTCGACACCTTCGGCCACCAGTTCCAGGCGCAGGGTGTGCGCCATGGAAATGATCGCTTTGAGCAGTTCGGCGTTGTTGTGGTCGTGGCTGATGTTTCGGATGAAAGAGCGGTCTATCTTCAGGGTTCGCAACGGAAAACGGTTCAGATAACCCAGCGCCGAATAGCCGGTGCCGAAGTCGTCGATGGCAATGGTCAGGCCCATGGCGCACAGCTGCTCGAGGGTTTCGCGGACGAAGCTGTTGTTGTCCAGCAGCAAACCTTCGGTTATCTCCAACTCCAGCCAGCCGGGCTTGCAGCCGGCGACCTGGAGGACGGTGCGGATCGAGCCGAGCAGATCGTGCATCTTGAACTGTCGAGGCGACAGGTTGACCGCGATTCGCAACGGCGGCTGGCGCTGGTCGCGGTTCCACGCGGCGGCGCAACGGCAGGCGTTGTACAAAACCCATTCGCCGATTTCAACGATCAGCCCGGTTTCTTCGGCGATGGGGATAAACTTGTCCGGCGCTACTTGGCCGTGCTCGGGGTTGTCCCAGCGCAGCAGGGCCTCGGCGCCGATCAGTCGGCCGCTGGCCAGGTCGATCTGCGGTTGGTAGTGCAGCGCCAGTTCGCCATTGCGCTGTGCATGGCGCAGGCTGGCGGCGAGGGCCAGGCGTTCGGTGGTCTGCTGGGTGAGCCGTGGCGAATAGCGCTGGACGTTGTTACGGCCTTGCTCCTTGGCGTGGTTCATCGCCGCATCGGCATACTGCAGCAGCTCGCTGATGGTATCGGCATCGCCCGGATAGCTGGCCAGGCCGATGCTGCCGGAGACGAAGAGCTCGCGCTCCTGGATCGGGTAGATCCCGACGATGGCATTGAGCAGTTTGTTGGCCAATTCCTCCAGACCGATACCAGTCGCGATCTGCGGCAGGATCAGGGCGAACTCGTCGCCACCCAGACGCGCCACGGTATCGCTTTTGCGCACGGCGCGTTGCAGGCGCTTGGCGATCTGCTGCAGCAGCTCGTCGCCGATGCCGTGGCCGAGGGTGTCGTTAATCGCCTTGAAATTATCCAGGTCGAGCAGTACCACGGCTACCTGACGGCCGCTCTGGCGGGCCTGGTCCAGTGCCTGTTGCAGACGCTCGCCGAACAGCTCGCGATTGGGTAGTTCGGTGAGTGTGTCGTAGAAGGCCAGGCTGTGCAGGCGCTGCTGGTATGCCTTGAGTTCGCTGAGGTCCTGGGCGGTGCCGAGCATCTGCTGGGGGTTGCCGTCTTCGCCGTACTCGATGCGCAGGTGCGATTGCATATGCCGCTGCTGATGGTTGACCTCGATACGGTAGTCCAGCTGGAACTCGTCGGTACGATTGGCCACGGCCTGCTCTATGGCGCCGATGACCCTGCCCCGGTCTTCGTGCGTGAGCAGGGCAAATATCTCTTTCGGTTGCGGTGTCCAGCCACGACTTTGGCCGAGCATTCGGCACAGCTCCGCCGATAGTTGGAGGGTGCCGAGCCGATAATCCAATTGCCAATGGCCGAGTCGAACCAGGGCCTCGGCCTGTTCGAGGCGTTGTTCGGTTGCCTTGAGGGCGGAGATGTCGCGGGCGATGGTGAGTACGCTGGTGACCTGGCCATGTTGGTCGAACTCAGGTACCGCCCGGATGTCATGGGCAATCTGCTCGCCGTCGGCTCTGATCGATAGGGTCTCCATTGCAAAGGGCTGGGCGCTGTGCGCAACAGCCAGAATGCCCTGACGATAGCGGCTCGCCACCTCCGCCGGCATGGGGATTCTGTGGCTGACGGGAGTCCCTAGCATTTCTTTGGCCGTCATGCCGAACAAGCGTTCGTAGACTGGGTTTACGTACAGACGCCGACCTTCAGGGTCGTAGCGCACAATGACATCCGGCGAGTTTTCCGCCAGGGTGCGGAACTCCTGTTCGCGAGTCCGCAGTTCCTGCTCGGCGCGGTGCAGCTCGGTGATATCGCGGCCCACGGCGAGTACGCTGATCACCTCGCCGTCGGCCGCACGCTCCGGGACGATGCGGATATGACTGATCAGCAATTGGCCGTCGGCTGCTCGCCAACTCAGTTCATGCTCGCCGGCCTGACCGCCGTGCAACACCTCGAACAATTTGGCCTCGTAGGCGAGCATTTCGGCAGTGTTGGACGAGTGGCTGGGCTTCTTGCCGAGCAGGGCCGATACGGGCACCCCGGCCATGCGCGCGAAAGCGGGATTGGCGTAGCTGCGTCGGCAGTCGCGGTCGTAGCGGGCGATGGTATCGGGGGTGTGTTCGGCGAGGGTGCGGAAGGCCAGGGTGTCGCTCTGCAGTTGTTGCTCGTAGCGCTTGCTCGCGCTGATGTCGCGGGCAATGTGCAAGAGGCGGGCAATGCAGCCGTTGGCATCGTGTAGCGGAATCAGGCTGTGCAGGTAGTGGCGTTGACCGACCGGCAGATCGAGCGCGCATTCGGCGTTGAGCGGTTTGCCGTTGGCGAGGCAGAGTTGACTGTCGCTGACCACTTGACGGGCCATGGCGCTGGGGAGCAGTTCGTCCATCCTGTGGCCGAGCAGCTCGCTCCTGCTCAGACCGAGCAGCCTTTCGAAAGCTGGGTTGATTTCATCGATGCGCAGCCGGTGGTTTTCGTCGAGCCGATAAATCGCCTGGCAATCGATGCTACATTCGAATGCCTCGCGATACAGGCCGAGACAGCTTGCCGTTGGCTGGGTGCGCAAATGGCTATCGATCGGGCAGGGGAAATCCAGGCTATCGGTCATGCTCGCCACCTTGTTTGGCCGGTTGCATGGGCATTGCCCTGCTGGAGTCGGCTCGATTGAGCGTGCGCTGGTTGGTCATACCCAGCTCCTGCCCGCCACGCTGGCGAGAATCGCCGCAGGGATTTCAGCCAGCGGCGATTATTTCTCCACCGTGCCTCATGCCGCTCGGCTAGGACGAAAGCGGGGGGCAGCCGTCGGGGCCGGAGGCTGGCGTCGAGGGGAATCGGCTTGGGCAAAATTGCGCTGCAGTTTTTCCAGGTCGCTGCGGACCAGACCGAGCAGCTGAGTGACGTGCTCCTGGAACTGCAGGCTGGCCAGCACTTGGGTAATTTCCTGGCCGACGGCCTGGCTTTCCTCGCGCAGCTCGCGGGAGGACTCGAGAAGGGCGCTGGTCGCGCCGCGAAAACGCTTGATGACGTGTTTGATGGTCTGCCTGGATACATCCACCGTGGCCCCGTTCTGCTCGGCATATTGGTTGGAGATTGCCAGGGAGCTGGCGATGGCCGCATTCACAGCGTCCACGGTTTCGCCGATACGTTTGCCGGTCTCGCCGGAAAGGCTGCTGAGCGTGCTGATTTCATCCGCGATCAGCGCCAGGCCCAGGGCTCCCTGGCCGGTCAGGGCGGCGCTTCGCGCTACCCGATTTGTCTGCTCGGCAATATCGCCGAGATCCTGAGCCGCCGCCCGCAGCTGTTCGGTGAGCCCGGACAATTCCGCCACCTCGTGTTGCAGGGCTTCTTTGGTGGCCAGGGCAGCGCCTAGCGAGATGACGGTCGCTTCCAGCTCTTGCCGGCTGTCACCGAGCAGAAAGGCCATTCCGCCACGCATCGTTGTACCGTTCTGGGCTGCCACGGCGGCGCTTTCCACTCGCTGAGACATCCTGTTGAAATGGGTGACTACGGAGCTAATGGCCTCTTCGGTAAGATTATGGGCCGCCTCGATTTGCCCGGCCCAGGTCGGTAGCGCGTCGCGGTATATCGGCCCCAGTCGGCAGCCACAGCTATCGCGGCTGTGCCGACCCCCTGCCGCATGCGGCTTCACGCCGGGCTTGGGGCGGTTGTGCAAGTGATAGTAGACGGCGGCAAACGCCCCCAGTGCCAGGAGCAGCGCTGCCAGTTCGGGAGCCAGGAGGTGCGGTCCCCCGGTTGTCAGCACGCAGGCGGCGCTGAGCGTGGCCATGGCCAGGATGATCGAGGGCGCTCCTGCGGGGGATTGCTTTGAGGAGTCAGTGGTTTCGCTCAATCTAATTCTCCAGTACCGGTTTTTGACTGCAGCGTCGCACCGGTTTGTCTGCATTGAAAAGCTGGCAGCAGAATGCCAGCAGAAACGCATGATGCGGGCCCTGCGGATGAGTCAGCCATCGGCCTATGCTGGTTTTTGAGTAGGTGTCCCGGTCGCTCTGGTAGGCGGTGCCCTACAGGGGTTATGCCCTGATTTGGGCGCTGTCGAGATTGTTGATGATTCAGGGCGACGAATGGCCGGGCATGGCGGTAGTGCTGCGATGGCCCAGGGGGAGGGTATTTATTGCGTCACTCGATAAGGTTTTGGCTCACGGCGTAGCGGACGATCTCGGCATTGCTGGAGAAACCCATCTTTTCCATCAGTCGCGCCTTATGGGTGCTGACGGTCTTGCTGCTGATCGCCAGCGTATCGGCGATTCCGCTCACGCTGGTGCCAAGGGCGAACAGGCGCAGCACCTGGAGTTCGCGTTCGGTGAGTTTGCCGTGGTAGCTCTGGTGCATCAGGCTGCTGGCTTCGAGAGCGATGTTTTCGGCGATCTGCGGGTCGATGACGCGTGCGCCAGAGGCGACACGGCGGATCGCCCCGAGCAGGGTCTCTGGCATGCACGTCTTGCATAGATAGCCGGTGGCGCCTGCCCTGAGCATGCGCTGGGCGATCTGTGGTTCGTTGTGCATGCTCAGCATCAATATCCTTTGTGTTGGATAACGGGCGCGGATGTGCACGATCAGGTCCTCGCCACTGAGGCCAGGCATGTTCATGTCGAGCAAGAGCAGATCGATATCACCCTGGTGCAGGCGCTCCAGTGCCAGGGCACCGTTTTCGGCCTCGGCGACAACCTGGAGGTCGTTGGTCAGGGCGAACAGTTGTTTCAACCCCTCACGCATGAGGGCGTGATCATCGACAATCAGCAGGCGAATTATTTTGGGCATGGTTCCTCGCTGCTCGGGTAGGGAGTCCCAATATCCATGATGGGTTGGACGATCAATAGAGTGTTTGCCTGCTGCGAACAATGCCATCGGCCGCTGCTGGTTTTTTGGTAGGGCGATTCTGGGGGCGGGTAGGTGATTGGCCGGTTGTTCGCGCTCCCGTCGCACTTGTAAATTTTCGTCTCGGCTTGGGGGCATGGTTCTGAGCGGCAAAGCCAAGTCGGCGCTGGTTTGGCTGTGCCGGCGCCGCGCTGGATTATCGGGCAGGTGGTTGGGCTGCGAGCTTGTTGACATGTCGATCGTAGATTGCATGGTAGGTGCCGTCTTCCCACATGCCATGCAGGGTTTCACGCATCCTGTGTTGCAGCTCGGTCTTGTTCTCCAGCTTCGACTTCCTGGACAGAACCAGATAGGTCGGGGCAGGTTCGCTTATTGGTTGGAGCGGAACGACGCGCTGCTCCAGGCCCAGCAGCTTCAAATAGTATTTCACCACTCCGAGGTCGCCGATCGCCGCATTTATGCGGCCGGCGTTGAGCTTGCGGATATTGATCATGCCCATGTCGTTGACTTCCTCCAGGGTGATCCGTCCGGCGTCAACCGCCTGTTTGAAGGCCTCGCTGACATAGACTCCGCGGTCTATTCCCACCCGCTTGCCATACAGGTCGGAAATTTGCGAATAGAGGAATTCATTACCCTTACGGGTGAAGAGATAGAACTCCTCAACATGCAGCACCCCCACATACAGGCAGAACGCTTGTCGCTCTTCCGTCTCGAAGGCAGAGAATGCCCCGTCGACTTCTCCGCTCCTGACTGAACTCATGACCCTGGCCCAGGGGTGCGTCTGTAACCGTACGGAAATGTCGAGGCGTCTGGCCATTTCATGCACCAGATCGATATCGATACCCGTCAGGCGGCCACTGTCCATATAGGAAAACGGCGGGAAGTTATCAACGGTTGCGAGTGTCAGGCGCTGCGGCGATTGGTTCGCATGAGCGCAGGTGGTTATGGCAGCCAACAGAGTGATCAGTAGCTTGAAAAGCCACGTGAAGGAGCGCCTGTTCAGGCGCAGTATCTCTCCTGTGGCTGAGTGTTGTGCGGGGGCGCTGCTGGGTTTATCACCTGGTATTGGCCCCGCAGTGGTGGAGCTAAGTACGGAGCGTCGGGCTGGGTGGTGGTTGGTCAGGCGGGTACTGGCGTTCCCTGTCTGGTGGATGGCTTGCATGCCCGGCATGTTGCTAGCGGCAGGCGGTGCTGCGGGCAGGGAGCGCAGCGGGGCGATTTTCCAGCGTAATCTGAGGTTAGCGAATAGCTGCAGCATATGAGGCACTCCGCCTGGCGAGGGCTACTGCTCAGACCGAATTGCCGGCTGGTCCGCAGGGCTCGGTCTAAGCAGGGTTTGGTTTGGCTGCTATCGGTAAAGTTAAAGTTTCATTTTTGGCTGGGCATGCCTGTAGGAGGGCAGCGCTCTGGTGGGCTCTGTCGGCCTGAAATAGGTTTGCAGTTCGGGGCCTGGCGCGGGCTGGGTGTTGTCCGCACAGCGATCAAAAAAAGCGCTATCCCCGCAAACAAGCGGGGATCCATGATCGACCTGGCTATGCGGGGGACGCATAGCCAGCGAAGCACGGGCTCCTTTCCCAGGAGCAGCAAATGTCAGCCGATTTGCCCTACAGGGTGTATAGGCGAATCTTGTGGCTAGACAGTGGGAGCAAGGATGCATTCGTGCGGATTCTGTGGCCATCGGTGAGTGCTGATTTTTCGGTAGGGGGTTGCCACGGTTGTTGGTAGGGGGTGGCTGGTATGAGGCAGAAGAGTGCAGTCGGTACTTGTTGCCAGCCGTCTGGCTCGGATTTGCAGCGCTGCGCTAGGCGTTTTGGGGCTGCTGGCAACGGCGCTTTTGTCATCGGCCGGAGCTTTGAGCCGCTGCCCGTAAAAACTTGCGCCAGGCGAGTTGTCATCCCCTGCCAGGATTGGTGTGCAAGTAGATGCGTGATACATGAACTGCGCGGTCAGCGAACGCAGGCAGCTTTTTCAGGCGCTGCAAATATCTATTGATTCACCCGAGGTGTGTGTTTGGGCAGGCCATTGTTTTGAAGAGTTGCCTGCTGATCGGATGAATCGCTAGCTGCATTGGTTGTTGGTTGTATCAGTCGCCCCCTACCTGTTTCGGGTTGTTCCCTACTAGAAAATCAGCCCCCGCCGATGGATGCAGGATTCTCGCGGATGCATCCTCTGCTCTCGCTTGCAACGAGCCCTTCCGTAACCCGGAGTGCCAGCATTCGATGCTGAGTGGAATTAGCTCGGCCTTTAAGAGCGCTATACGGACATAGCCATGTGCCCGTAAAAGCCTGGAAAACCCATGCTTGTCACATTCCGATGTGTTGTGCGGTCGCAGCTCTTTGCAATGGAGATATTAAAGAGACCGTAGTCCCGGGTATCCCTCCCGGGGCGAAAGAGCCGTCGATCCGGAGCTTTTGCCTATCACCAGGGCAATGAAATCCGGTCCGTACGTGCTCTCGATGACAGGTAGGAGTGGTTGCGATGTCGCAAAAAGGTTTCACCCTGATCGAGCTGATGGTGGCCCTCGCCATCCTTGCTATTTTGCTCGGCATCGCCGTTCCCTCGTTCGGCAGCATGATCCGCGACAGTCGGGCTTCGACCTTGGCCAGCGAGCTGCAGGGGGCGCTGCAACTCGCCCGCTCGGAGGCTGTCAAGCGCCGCCAAAACGTTGTGGTTTGCCGCAGAAGGCCTGACGCCAGCACCTGCGAAAACGGAGCGGACTGGGCCGGCGGCTGGCTGGTGCAGCAGGTCGGCGGTGATGTGATCAAGGTCTGGGACAGCGCGCAGGGGTTGGCGGTCGCCGGCCCGAATGCCGGGGTGACCTTTCGCAGCAACGGCATGGCCGGTAGCGC